>DASUHV010000309.1:0-6036 GCA_036273355.1 Gaiellales bacterium | reverse complement strand
CTGATCCGGCGGGCCGACCTGGCCGATATCAAGGATTGCCTGGCGCTTGCGAATCGGGAGGCGGAGCCACCCACCGGTCTGGCTGACGATCTCGGGGCGGCCGACCGGTTGCTGCTGGTCGCCGAGGATGCCGGTCGGATCATTGGCTACGGCCGCACCATGTACTTCCGGCGTGCCGCCGATGCGCCCGCGGACTCGGTGCCGACCGGCCACTACCTGGTCGGACTTGTGGTGGACGCCTCGTGTCGCCGGAAGGGCGTCGGGTCGGAGTTGACGCGCGCGCGTCTTGTCTGGATATCCCGGCGCGCGACCGAGGCGTGGTATTTCGCCAACGCCCGGAACGCCGCGTCAATCGCACTCCACGCCCAACTCGGATTCCGAGAGGTCACCCGCGAGTTCTCGTTCCCAGGGCTGAGCTTCGATGGGAACGAGGGCATCCTGTTTCGAGCTGGCCTCACCGATGGCCCGCTCGCACAGGGCTGACTACGGCAGCGAGCTGACCGCCTCGCTACCCGCGGTGGTCAGCGCCGCCGCGCGATCGGCTCCCGAGCCGCTGTACTCCACCAGGCCGAGGTGCACGAGGTGGTCGACGTTCTCGGCCACCGACTGGTGCAGCTGGTCGGTGTCGTGTCCTTCGGCCGAGTGCCGCCCCTCGGCGGCGATCGCCGTTGCGATCTCGGAGACGGACGCGCTGCCGCCGCTGAGCTGCCGGAGAATGTCGTCCTGGTACGGGAAACGGTTGATGCTCATGCCGTGACTCCTCTCGCCTGGGAATGGCCAAGCCTACACCCTGCGAATCGCGCGCAGCGGCCGTTAATCAGGCAGCAAACCCGGCCGGTAGCTCGTGAACCGCGGCTCCGGGAAGCGGGCGTATGCGACCCGCTCGTCGGTGGTCTCCTGGTCGAGGCCGGCGTCGTGCCGCCGGGCCGCGGCGTCCACCGTGTACGCACCCCAGTTCGGCCCGGTCGACTCGCCCCGGGCGCCGATACACAGCACGACCAGGGGCCCGCTGCCGGCCGCGACGATCACGTGCTCGGTGCCGGCCGGGCAGTGCACGAAATCCCACCGCCGCAACGGCCGCTCCTGGCCCTCGATCACGAGCACCCCCTCACCGGCGAGCACCAGGAAGTCCTCCTGGTCAGCCTCCCAGTGGTACATCGCCATCGGCTCGCCGGGTGCGAGCGTCTGGATGTTGATCCCGACCTGCGAGAAGTCCGAGTCGCCCTCGAGATCGCAGTAGGCCCCGCGCCCGGGCCGCTCGCGCCATCGCGCCTCGGCCGCATTCAGCACGAACCAGCCGTCGCTCCCGGCGACGAGCCCGTGCTCGGTCGCTTCGAGAGGCTGCTCGGGAACCATCGCTAGCGCGGCTCGACCGGGAACTGCATCTTGACCAGCACGTCCCAGCGGCTGACCTGGCCGTCGGTCACCTCGCAGGTGGTGGAGACGACCTCGATCTTGCGGATGCCGCGCACGGAGCGGGCGGCGGCCGTGAGCGCCTGGCGAACGGCGTCGTCGGAGCTCTCGGTGGAGCTTCCGATCACCTCGATCACCTTCGTCACCGCCATGCGCCGACCTCCGCTGCCAACCGCTGATACCGTTGCCGGTCTGTCTGGTGGGGAGGATAGCGATGCGGGTGCTGATCATGCAGGAGGTGTCGCCGGCCGGCCTGGCCGAGCTGGAGGGCCACGAGCTGGTGCGCGGCAGCGACCCGTCCGGCTGCGACGGGGTCGTCTGCTACCTGATCGACCGCATCGACGAGGCCTTCCTGGCCACGCCCGGCCTGCGCGGCATCGCCACCGTCTCGGTCGGGCTCGACCACATCGACCTGGCCGCCGCGGAGCGGCACCGGATCCCGATCGCCTACACGCCGGACGTGCTGACCGAGGCCACCGCCGACCTGACGTTCGCGCTGCTCCTGGGCGCGGCGCGGAGGCTGGGGGAGAGCGAGCGCTACCTGCGCGCCGGCCGCTGGCAGTCCTGGAGCTTCGACCTGTTGCTGGGCACCGACGTGCACGGAAAGACGCTCGGCATCATCGGTCCCGGCCGCATCGGCCGCGCCGTCGCCCGCCGCGCCGACGGCTTCTCGATGCGCGTCCTGTTCGCCGGCCGCGACCGCTCCGAGCTGGAGCGGGTGCTGGCCGAGTCCGACTTCGTGGTGGTGACCGTGCCCCTGTCGGAGTCCACCCGCCACCTGATCGGCGCGGCGGAGCTGGCGCGCATGAAGCAGGGCGCGATCCTGGTCAACACCAGCCGCGGCCCGGTCGTGGACGAGGCCGCCCTCGCGGAGTCGCTTGCCTCCGGCCACCTGGGCGGCGCCGGCCTGGACGTGTTCGAGCACGAGCCCCACGTGCGCCCGGCCCTGCTCGCGTGCGAGAATGCGCTGATGGTGCCGCACATCGCATCCGCCACACGCGAGACGCGCGACGGCATGGCCCGGCTGGCCTGCCGCGGGCTGGCCCAGATCCTGCGCGGCGAGCGGCCCCCGAACCTGGCCAACCCGCAGGTGTGGCCGGTCGAGGCAGAGTCACGATGACCCGCGAGCCGGTCGTCGTCGACGCCAGCGCGCTGGGCCCGTACTCGCCGGCCGTGGTGGCGGAGGGCCGCTTCGTGTACGTCGCCGGCCAGGGCCCGCTGCGCGACGACGACTACACGCCCGACACGATTGCGGCCGAGACGCGCCTGGCACTCGAGAACGTGTTCCAGATCCTGGCGGCCGCGGGCGCGGGGCCGGCCGACGTGGTTCGCTGCGGCGTCTACCTGGCCGACATCGGCGACTTCGACGGGATGAACGCCGTCTACGCCGAGGCCTTCCCGGCGCCGCGGCCGGCGCGCACGACCATCCAGGCCGCGCTTCCTGGCGGCATCAAGGTCGAGATCGACTGCGTGGCGGTGCTGCCGGGCTAGCTGGCTTCCGGCGGGTCGTCGCCGGTCGGCTGGAACAGGTCGCGAACGCCGCTTCGGTGCGGCCGCTCGACCGTTACCTGCAGCGGCTGGTCCAGCTTCTCGATCACGCCGTCGACGCCGCCGCCGACCTGCTCCACCATCGCCGCCAGCGTGGCGATGTCCTGGCGCAGCGCGGCCATGCCGGTCGAGATCAGGTCGACCACGAGTTCCAGGTCCTCGACGCGGCCGAGCCGCTCGGCCAGCAGGTCCAGGTTGACCTGCTCGACCTGGCGCGACAGCCCGCGCAGGAGCTCACGCAGCTCGTCTGCGCGGCGCGCGTCCGAGTGCTCCGACATCGCCCGCTCGACCGCCCGCTCCACCTTCGCCGGCAGGCTCTCCTCGAGCGAGGCCGCGGTCGTGCGCAGCTCGTCCACGTGCGTCTCGGCGCGGGCCAGGATCGTGCGCAGATCCGGCATCGCGGGACGCGCTTCCGCCACCACATCGGGCGCCGTCTGGTCGCCGCGGGCACGGGTTCGCAGCTCCTGGATTCGGCGGTAGAGCTGTGCCTCCGCCTCTTCCATCGGGGTGCGACCGGTCTCCATCAGCTCAAGAGTCTACCCGGCGGCGTCCGCGGCCGCTGCTACGCTCGAACAGCCGTCCCAGGGAGGTCACTGATGCACGCATTCGACGACGAGGTCAGCTACACACGAATCATCGATCCGGAGCCCGCGGGCGACGATCTGGTCATCCCTGCGAAGGGTGAACGGCCGTCGCTGGTCTGGCGCCCGCGCCTGGGCGAGGATCAGACCTACGAGCTCAGCGGGCGCCTGACGAAGCTCGGCCGCCACGACGAGAACGACGTGGTGCTGGCCGGACCGACCGTGTCCGCGCGCCACGCCACCGTGCGCGTGGAGCCGATCGGGGTGGTGCTCGAGGACGAGGGCAGCCTGAACGGCACGTTCGTCAACGGCGAGCGAATCGAGCAGCGGCTGCTGGAGGAGGGCGACCGCATCCAGGTCGGCCCGCACCTGCTGCTGTTCGTGCCGGCCGCCTAGCCGTCCGTGTACCGCAGCTCGGCCCACGACGGCACCGGGGCCAGCTCCACCAGCGGCGACTGGTCGCTGGGCATGCGGTATGCGAAGCCGCCGGATGCCTCGTCGAAGGCCACATCCAGCAGCCCGGCCTTGACGCGATGATCGAGCCAGGCGCCGCGGAAGACCAGCTTGCGCAGCCAGTAGCAGAGCGTCTCGCCGTGCAGCTGGTCGATCGCTGCCGCCTGGTCGCGCAGATGCTCGCCGAGCCCGCTGCGCGGGTGGGCGGTGGCGCCGGTCGAGGCCAGCTCGACCAGGTCGTCGGCCTCGTCGGGCGTCAGGTCGCGCTGCGGCACCAGCTCCAGCCGCACCGCCGCCGCGACCACACGCTGGCCGAAGTCGGTGCGCGAGAATCCGTAGCGGTAGTCGAGGAACTCGACCACGAAATCGTCGCCCGAGTGGTAGTCAGCGTCCACGGAAGGGAAGTGTAGGTGCCGCGGATCCGCCTGGAACGAGGCCCGGTGGTGTGCGAGCAGGGGGTGCTCGCGACGACCGCGTGGACGCGCAGCAAGGGGCTGCTGGGCCGGTCGGGCATGGCCGAGGACGAGGGTCTCTGGATCCAGCCCACCAGCTCCATCCACATGTGGTTCATGCGATTCGCGATCGACGTCGTGTGGGCAGCCGACGACGGCCGCGTGCTGAAGCTGGTGGAGGAGTTCAAGCCCTGGCGGATGTCGTTCTGCCGCGGGGCCAAGGTGGCGCTGGAGCTGCCGGTGGGCGCGATCGCGCGCAGCGGCGTCGAGGTCGGCGATTACCTGGTCATCGAGCGCTGAGCCGGCCTACGGCTGGGCCGGGCCGCTGGCAGCCGGCGGCGGGATCATCGACGCGCGCAGGCTCACGAGCGGCCCGTTCGGCACCGTGATCAGGCCGCGGGTGGGGCGGTCGAGGTCGAAGCTGACGTACAGCAGCATCGTCACCAGCCCGGCCGCGATCAGCACCGTCAGCAGGCCGCGGCCGAGCACCGCGAGGTAGAACGCGAGCATCGCCACCGCCGCGGCCGCGCCCACGATCTCGAGCACCCACACCTCGGTCGGCACCCGGTTGTTGAGCCCGGCCACGCGCACGCCCTGCGCGTCGATCATCTCGTTCAGGGTCTCGACGTAGAGCCTTGGAGCGGTGTCGACCGGCGCCGCCGCGACCGCCTGCCCGGCCAGCGCCCACAGCCGGCGCTGCAGCACCTCCTCCGTGGCGATGATGCGCCGTGCGTTCGCGCTTTCCGGGACGTCCGAGCTGAGCCGGATGGCCTGGTCCGTGTACTGCACCAGCAGCGCCAGCGACCGGGTGCGCACCGGCTCCGCCAGCATCTGCGCCCGCAGGTAGGTGGTGCCGATCGCGTTGGCCTCATCGACCACGGCGGCGCGGCGATCCTGGTAGCGGCCGACGGCCAGCGACAGCCCGAAGGCGAGGATCAGCCCGACCACGCCCAGCAGCGCGCCCTGCAGCACGGCGAACGGCTCGCGCATCTCCGAGTGCTCGCGGTGGCGCCGGCCGAGCAGCACCGCGATCCCGGTCGCACCGAACACGATGGCGGCGAGAACCAGCGCCAGCTCGAGGCTGTTGAGGCGAAACAGCATGGCGCGACGCTAGCCGATGCCGGCGCATGGCGCGCGCCCGACGCACGGAATGGACAAAGAGCGTTGTCTGGACCGTAATCGCGGACAGATCTTGGAGAAATCTTCGAATTCCGGACAAAATTGCAACAGATGCCGTGACATGTCTTCCAATTGTCAATATCGTGACCTAGGATGCGAGCCGTGCCCCCTGGCGGCGGGTGGCATACAACCGACCCCCGCCGGAACTCGGGCCCCAAGCGCCCACGCGCGATCCGGCCAACTCTGAAGGAGCCAAGCACACGTGGCTGGATCAACCGTGCTCGTCGTCGAGGACGAGCCCCGAATCGTGGAGTTTCTCATGGAGAACCTCCGGGCAGACGACTACTCGGTGCTGACCGCCGGCACTGCCGAGGAGGCGATCGAACTGCTCGCCCAATCGCAGCCCGACCTGATGCTGCTGGACGTGGTGCTGCCCGGCATGAGCGGCATCGACCTGTGCCGCCGCGTGC
>DASUHV010000308.1:0-2587 GCA_036273355.1 Gaiellales bacterium | reverse complement strand
GCCGACACGCGTGACGTATATGCTGGGCGGCTGCGCACGATGTCGTCCAGGATCCGGCAGCCGGATGGGTTTCGCCCCGACATCCAGGGGCTCCGCGCCGTCGCCGTGACGCTGGTAGTGCTGTGCCATGCAGGGGTGCCGCTCATGGCGGGGGGCTACGTCGGCGTGGACGTGTTCTTCGTGATCTCCGGGTTCCTGATCACCGGCTGGCTGCTGGAGCGGACGTCCACGACGGCACGCGTGCCGTTCGGGGGGTTCTACGGGACCCGGGCACGGCGGATCGTGCCCGCCGCCGCGCTCACGCTCGTGGCCACGTGTGCCGGCAGTTGGTACTGGCAGAACTCGGTGCGCGCGCTTTCGACCGTGCACGACGCCGTCTGGGCGGCCTTCTTCGCCGCCAACGTGCACTTCGCGAACACAGGCGCTGATTACTTCGCGCGCGACGACCCACCCTCCCCACTGCAGCATTTCTGGACGCTGGCGGTCGAGGAGCAGTTCTACGTGGTCTGGCCGCTGTTGCTGGCGCTCGCGCTCGTGGTGCTCTCCCGCGGCCGGGGCGTCGATGCGGTCGTGCTGCGGCGGCTGTCCGTCCCGGTCGCGGTTGGGGTCGGCATCTCGCTGGCGTGGTCGGTGCACCAGACGGCGGCCGATCCCAACGGCGCGTACTTCTCGACGCTCACCCGCAGCTGGGAGCTCGGCGTCGGGGTGCTGGTGGCGGTCAGCGCGCAGCAGCTGGCACGGATCAGCGTGGGGATGCGTGCACTACTGTCGTGGCTAGGGCTCGCCGGGATTCTGCTCGCGGCGGTCTCGTATGACAGTGGGACGCCGTTCCCCGGCGACGCGGCGCTGCTGCCGGTCGTGGCGGCGGCGCTGGTCATCGCCGGGGGCCTGGCACCAAGACCGGGACATGGTGCGGTGGCGCTGCTTCGCCGGCGGCCGTTCCAGCTGACCGGCGACATCTCGTACGCCCTCTACCTCTGGCATTGGCCGGTGCTGGTGCTGGCGGCCAGCCACGCCGGCCATCCGCTGTCGACCTGGGTGAATCTGGTGCTGATCGCGTTCGCGTTCGGGCTCAGCTACCTGAGCTACCGGTTCTACGAGAACCCGATCCGCCACGCCCGCTCGTTGAAGGCGCCGCGGCGGGCGCTGGTGCTATGGCCGGCCAGCGTGATGGCTGTGGTGCTTGCGACCTTGCTGGTGTCATCGTCGTTCACGACACACCCCCAGGCGATGGCCCGGCTGGACGTCGTGCCGTCCGTGTCGGACGCGGCGCAGGCAAGAGCGGTGCCGCTGGCGGTGCGCATCAGGCGGGCCGTAGCGGCGAGCGTCACCCGGGAGCAGATGCGGGCGCCGGTGCCCGACGCGCTCGCCCCCTCAGTCGACCATCTGCGGGGCGACGGGTTCGACCTGCGCGATTGCGACGCGGGACGCAACACGTCCTCACCGATCTGCCACTGGGGCGATCCCGGCGCGTCGCGGCGTGCGGTGGTGATCGGCGATTCGCACGGCGAGATGTGGATGCCGGGGTTCGTGGACTTTGCGCGGCGGCAGCATGTCGACCTGGTACCGCTGATCAGGTTCGGCTGCGTCCCGTCGCTGCTTTGGCGCGGCGGCGTGTGCTCGGACTGGTATGCGTGGATGCTCGGCCAGGTCAGGCGGCTGCACCCATCGGTGGTGGTGCTGTCGCAGTTTTGGTCGAACTGGGGGCCCGGCGGCGTGGTCGCAGTGTCGCGGGAGATCGCCGACCTGACGCCGCTGACGTCGCGCGTGATGGTGGTAGAAGACGCACCCGGGCGGACCGAGCCTGCGGTCGACTGCCTGCTCGCCCCCCACGCAACGCTGGGGTCGTGCACGTTTTCGATCAACGACCGCCAGCAGCAGACCTACCGCTCGATGCGCGACGCCGCGCGCACGGGCGCCGCGCGCTACGTGCGAACGCTGCAATGGCTCTGCTCACGGAACCGCTGCCCAACGGTGGTCGGCACGATCATCACCTACCGCGACTGCCACCACATCACTGCGACGTACGCCCGACTACTTGCGAAGCCACTTGCCTTGGAGATTGCGCGGGAGACCGTCTGAACCCGTGGCAGGCCGGTCCCACCGGTGTGCCAATCAAGGAGCGTCGAGGATCCCGGCTGCCCACCCCGCACAGGCACGGACTCCGACGCCTTCTGAATCGCGGGCGTTCGGAGCACAGGGGCCCGTTGCCGCGCTCGTGGACTCGGCCGTTGGCTTCTACGTGGACACGCCGTTTGCGATGTTGGGCAGCGCCGACGCGAGCTCCTTGCGGGAGCTGATCCCCAGCTTGCCGAACACCTTGCCCAGGTGCCACTCCACGGTGCGCGGGCTGAGAAACAGCTGAGCGCCGATCTCGGGGTTTGTCTGTCCGCCGGCGGCTAGGCGCGCCACCTGCGCCTCCTGCGGGGTCAACTCGTCGAGCGTCTCGGCCGTGCGCTTGCGCACCGTCTCGCCCGTGGCCTGCAACTCGCGCCGGGCGCGTTCGGCGAACGCCTCTGCGCACATGTCCCCGAGCATCGCGTGAGCTATTCGCAGCTGCTCTCGAGCGTCGACGCGGCGGTGCTGG
>DASUHV010000307.1:0-3028 GCA_036273355.1 Gaiellales bacterium | reverse complement strand
CGACGATCATGTCGGCGACCGCGCCACCGAACGGCCGCCGCGCCTGGGCGTGCGCGCGCCTCTGCGCCGGCGCCGCCACATCGCCGCCGAAGAGCTGACCTACCTGCGCGGCCGCACCAGCCGCATCCCCAAGATCACCCTCACCAGCCCCAGCCTCTACGCCAACCTGTGGTCGCCGGAGCTCTCGCTCGACGCCTACCCCACGCTGGACAGCTTCCTGGAGGACGTCGTCGAGATCATGCGGGACGAGGTGCGCGAGCTGGCGCGGCTGGGCGCGACCTACCTGCAGCTGGACGCGCCGCACTACCCGCTGCTGATCGACCCGGCCACGCGTGCGTTCTACGAGTCGCAGGGCTGGTCGCTCGAGCGCTGGCTCGACCGCGGCATCGAGCTCGACAACGCCGTGATCGCGGCCGCCCCCGGCGTCACCTTCGGGTTCCATCTGTGCCGCGGCAACCAGGGCAGCCGCTGGCTGGTGTCCGGCGGCTACGACCCGATCGCCCCGCGCGTGTTCCGCGGCGTCAATGCGCAGCGGCTGCTGCTGGAGTACGACGACGAGCGGTCGGGCTCATTCGAGCCGCTGCGGGAGGTGCCCGACGACCGGATGGTGGTGCTGGGGCTGGTCACCACCAAGTCCGGGCGCCAAGAGACGGTGGAAGAGCTGGAGCGCCGCACGCGGGAGGCCGCCGCGTTCATCGACCTCGAGCGGCTCGCGATCTCCCCGCAGTGCGGTTTCGCGACGTCGGGGGGCGGGAATGCCCTCACGGGGGACGACGAGCGGGCGAAGCTGGAGACGATCGCGCGCGCGGCGGCTGCCATCTGGGGGTGACCGGTTTGCGACGGTTGGCGCCCAGCGCCTACCATTCCGCGAAGCCGTAACGGCCCACCCGGGCCGGCAAAGGGGACAGTGACCGACATGAGACGTGTGCTGGTTGTTGCACCGACCCGGAGAGATCTGCTGAACCTGGCCGACGCACGGGTGCTGGCGCGCTACGACCTGGTGTTCGAGGAGCGGCCCGGCGTGCAGGGCGTGTTCGGTTCCAGCGACTCCACGGCGGCGCTGGCCGTGGTGGTGGCCGACCGGCTGGGGCTGCCCGGTCCCGGGTACGAGGCGTTCATGCGCTGCCACGACAAGCTGGTCTCGCGGCGCATCCAGGCGGAGGCGGTGCCGGAGGCGACGCCGCGGTACGCGCCGCTGGATGCGATGCGCCCGCCCGAACGGCCGCCGCTGCCCTACCCGTTCTTCGTGAAGCCGGTGCAGGGCCACCTGTCGCAGCACGCCTACGAGGTCGACAGCGACGAGCGGCTGGCCGAGGTGCTGGCCGCAGCCCGGCGCGCCAGCTTCCGCCATCTGATCGCCGAGGAGCTGCTCTCGGGGCACCACGTCACGTTCGAGGGCTTCATGCACGACGGCGAGGTGACCCCCGTGGGCGTGACCGATGCCGTGCTGCACCCCAACGGCATCAGCTTCCTGCGGTTCGAGTACCCCAGCAAGCTCCCGGCGGGGCCCCAGCAGCAGATGGCCGAGATCGCCTCGCGGCTGATGCCCGCGCTGGGGTTCGACCAGTCGCTGTTCAACATCGAGTTCTTCGTCCGGGCCGACGGACGCTTGACGATCGTCGAGGTGAACGGGCGGATGGCGTCGCAGTTCGCGCCGCTGGTGCGGGCCGTCCACGGCGTCTCCACGTACGAGCTGCAGCTCGAGCTGGCGGCCGGAGGCGCTCCCATCATGCCGCCCGCCCGCCCGGACGTGGTGGCCGCGAGCTTCCTGCTCCGCAGCTACCACGACGCGGTCGTGCGCGAGGTGCCCGACACCGCCGCCGTGACCGAGGCGTTCCCGGGCGCGTTCGTCGAGCTGCTCGTGCGCGAGGGGCAGCGGCTGAGCGAGAACGACGACGACGTGCTGTCCCATCGCCTGGCCGTGGTCGCGCTGTCCGGTCCCGACCGCGAGTCGCTGATCGACCGCTACCAGCAGGCCGTCGAGCTGCTGCCCTTCGACCTGGCGCCGGTGCCGGCCCGGGTCGCCGGCTAGCTCTCGCCGTCCCAGTAGCCGACCGCGTCCGCCTTGCGCGCGATCAGATCGTCGCCCTCGCCGCCGCTGAACAGCAGCACCTTCTCGCTGTCGGGGAACACCGCCACCGCCGGCCGGCCCTTCGTCGACAGGATCACCATCCGGGCCGGCACGTCGCCGGTGTTGACCACGCGGTGCCCGCCGTCCGGCCCCTCCGGGAAGCAGACCAGGTCGCCGGCCGCCAGCGCGTGATCCCCATAAGGGTCGCGCAGCGTTGCCGATCCTGACACCAGCAGCAGCCACTCCTCGCAGCCGTACTCGTAGTGGTAGGGGAAGGTGGCCTCGCCCGGCGGCAGCTCATACAGGGTCGCTCCCATTCGCTCGGCGCCGATGGCCGGCCCCAGCTCCGCGGCGCGCCAGCTGTACCCCGGCTGCTCCTGTGTCAGGTTGAACTGCGGCTGATTGATGTTGACATGTCGCATGTGGCTCCTCGCTAGAACTCGTAGCTGCACCAGGGCTCGCGCTCGGCCCTGAACATCGAATCGGCCCGCACGCAGGCGCCGGGCACGAGCTCGCGCAGCCGCATCGCGTCGCGCAGCGCCGTGAACCGGTAGCCGCCCAGGAACGCGGAGGCAAGCGCCGGGGCGTCCAGCGCGATCTCGGCCGGGCGGCCGGTGGGCGCGCAGCTCGCCGCTCCGTCGCGCACCTCGAGCAGCAGGGCGGCCCCGTCCAGCTCCAGCACCAGCTCGCCGTCGGCCGGATAGCGGCGCGCCTCCAGCGCGGCCTGCGCGTCCAGCAGCGACAGCCACAGCCCGTCGGCGATCTGCTTGACGTGGTGGTAGCGCCACTCGGACAGCAGCCAGCGGATCGGGTCGTCGAGCGGGCGGTTGTAGATCTGCACCGAGGTGGTCAGCTCGACGTCGAGCAGGTACCGCCAGATCGCGGCCGCCGCCTCGGGCGCCGCCGTCAGCAGCGCCTGCACCTGCACCTGGCCCTGTGGCAGCACCTCGTGCGTCC
>DASUHV010000306.1:0-7548 GCA_036273355.1 Gaiellales bacterium | reverse complement strand
TGCCGATCAGCTGCTCCGGCGTCACCCCCAGAATCGGCTCGATCTGCGGGCTGATGTACGTGAGCACGCCCTCCGCGTCGGTCACGAACGTGGCCACCGGCAGCTGCTCGACCAGCGTCTGGTAGCGCAGCCGCTGCTGTTCCAGCCCCTCCGCGGCCCGCATCTCGGCGGTCACGTCGAACGCCAGCGCCTGCACCAGCCCGTCGGTGTCCGGCAGCCTCGCCGAGACGGTCCGCAGCCAGCGCGTGCGGCCGTCAGGCCGGATCCAGCGGAACTCCGCCGAACGCATCCGCCCGAACCGCGGCAGCCCGCCCTGCTCCGGGTAGTCGTCCGGATGCACGCGGCTGCGGAACTCGTCCAGGCCGCCCGGGCGCGTCCAGTAGGCCGGCGGCTTGCCCGTGATCCGCTCCACCTGCGGGTTCACGAACAGCGCCTCGTCGGCGTTCATGTCCAGCACGGCCACGATCGCGGGCAGGCCCTCCACCATGTCGTGGTAGCGGTTCTCGGTCACGTCCAGCCAGAACCCGATCCGCGTGTAGGGCGCGTCCGGCACCACCACGCTGTGGTGCCGCACCCAGCGAATGCGGCCGTCGTCGCCGCGGATCCGGTAGACGCCGTCGAACACCTCGCCCCGCTCGGCGGCAGCGTCCGCCCGGGCGCGCTGCTCCGCCAGCGTCCGCTCGTCCAGGAACTCGCCCAGCACGTCCAGCGCATCCGGCGCCAGCCAGCGCCACGCCGACACGCCCGTCACGCGCTCGGCCTGAGGGCTGACGTAGCTCATCCGCCGCTCGGCGACGGCCGTCTGATCGCGCAGGAAGACCGCCCCCGGCATCGTGTCGACCAGATGCTGGAAACTGGCCGGCTGCTCCCCTTCGCCGCCGCCGCTCATCGCCGCATGCTACGCGGTCGGGCGACGATCAGGCGGCTTCGGCCAGGCGCTCCTCGACGTGCGCCTTCAGCCGTGCCAGCGCGTCTGCCACCGACTTGTGCAGGACCGGGATGATCAGCGGCTTCATGAACCGGTAGCGCCCGTGCGGCTCGGCCTGCAGCCGCAGGCTCACCCGCGTGCCCGACCCCGACGGCTCCAGCAGGTACATGCCGTCGATCGTGCACTCCTTGCAGTCGACGCTGCTGAACCCGACCCGCCGGCCGTCCGCCCCCGCCTCGACCTCGAGCACCGCCGAGTGCTCCGAGCCGAGCACGTGCATGCGCAGGCGGTAGCTGCCGCTGACGCCGTCACCGGCATCGCTGATCCGGGTGACGACGATCTCCGGGTCGAGCCAGTCAAGCGCGCACGCGGCGTCGTAGACGGTGTCGGGCGAAGCGGCGATCGAGGTGCTGTCGACGTGCTCGAGCATAGAAAACCATCGACCGATTCGCGGCCGGTCCTGAGACCCCTTCCCCGCCCGAGGATTTCTCAGTCTTCCTTACAGGAACGCGCCGCAGGCGCTGAACACGGTGGCGGCCGCACCACCGGTGTGCTGACGCAGCCCGATCAGGCCGACCCGGCTGTAGGGCCGCGGGCCGGCGCCCTGGTCGAACCAGGTCAGGGCGGCGGTGTAGGCGGTCAGGCTGTGCACGTAGATGCGAAGCGCGCGCTCGCAGGCGCCTCCGGCCGGGAACAGCACGCGGGCGTTCGACACGGCGGCGTCGACGCGCAGATGCAGGCCGTTCACGACGCGGCCGATGCAGCCGCCCAGGCGATTCGGATCCGTGACCGATCGCCGGCAGTGGTCGATGCGGTCGCCGAACGTCTCCGCCGCCCGCTCCGCGTCCCCGTCGGCCCGCGCCCACAGGGCGAACGCGTTATGGCTGAGGCTGGACGGGACGACCTCGCCGGGATCGGTCGGCTGCAGCGCCTGTGAGACCGGCGCCGGCGCCCCACCCGCCGCCAGCAGCACCGCCATGCCCGCCAGGGCGACGGTCACCGCCACCAGGCCCTGGGCGCGTCGTCCGATCATCGCCGGTCAGGCTTTGATGCCGTGCACCGGGCGGCCCAGCGCTCGCCACTGCCACAGGGTGATCGTGGGCAGCGAGTCCTCGTAGCGCACGATCTTGGGGTTGCGGCCGACCTGGGCGGCGCGCGCCGCGTGGTCGATCAGGTCGTCGCGCTCCGGCGTGACCACGACGTGGTGGCAGGCCGTGATGTAGTCGAACACGTCTCCGCACGCCGGGCAGGGCCAGGGGTCGGTGCGGATGGCGTACCACTCGCCGTCACCGGTGTCGGCGTGGTCGCCCGAAAGCAGGTCGGCGAGCTCGTCGACCTCGTAGACGCTGGGAGCTTCGGGAACGCTCATGGGCGTCAGGGTAGCAGCGCCCCGCGGGCCCCTACATCTGCTCCGGTGCGTCCACGCCGATCAGGTCGAGCGCGGTCGCCAGCACCTGCTTGGTGGCCTTGCACAGCGCCAGCCGGCTGGCCTCGATGTCCGGCGCCTCGCCGATCACGCGGCACTGGCCGTAGAACTGGTGGAACTCCTTGGCCGTGTCCTGCATGTAGCTGACCACGCGGTGCGGCCCGCGCCATTCGGCCGCCTCGGCCGGCTCCGGCACCCACGACGCGGCCGGTCGTGCGCCCTGCGCCGCGTCGCCGGCGTTCCGCAGCACCGCGGCGATCCGGGCGTGCGCGTACTGGCAGTAGTAGACCGGGTTCTCGGCGTTCTGCTGGACGAGCAGGTCGAGGTCGAGGTCGATGGTCTGGTCGTGGGATCGCTGCACCAGCACGAACCGGGCGGCATCGACGCCGACCGCGTCCATCAGGTCGTCCAGCGTCACCACCAGCCCCGCCCGCTTGGACATGCGGCCCTCGGTCAGGTGCACCAGCTGGTAGAGCTGGACGTCGATGCGATCGGGGTCGTATCCGAGCGCCGTGGCCGCCGCCTTCAGGCGCCGCATGTAGCCGTGGTGGTCGGCGCCCAGCACGTAGACGGCGGTGTCGAAGCCGCGCTCCAGCTTGGAGACGATGTAGGCGATGTCGCCGGCCAGGTAGCCGGGCTCGCCGTTGGAGCGGACGATCACGCGATCCTTGTCGTCGCCCAGCTCCGAGGAGCGAAGCCACAGCGCGCCGTCCTGCTCGTAGGTGTGCCCGGCCGCGCGCACCCGCTCGATCGCGCGCTCGACCGACCCGTCCTCGTACAGCGACCGCTCCAGGAACCAGGAGTCGAAGTGCACGCGGAACCGCTCCAGGGTGGCCCGGATCTGCGCCATCATCAGCTCGGTCCCGGCCCGCGTCCACTCCTCCAGCGGCGCGTCCGGGCCAAGCCCCAGCTCGGCCGCGATCCCGGCCACGTACTCGCCCTGGTAGCCGTCCTCCGGCACCTCCTCGCCGCGGCCGCGGGCGCGCAGCGACTCGCCGAACAGGTCGACCTGGCGGCCCGCGTCGTTGAAGTAGTACTCGCGCTCGACCTCGTGGCCGGCGAACGAGAACAGCCGCGCCAGCGAGTCGCCGTAGGCGGCGTTGCGCGCGCTGCCGACGGTCACGGGGCCGGTCGGGTTGCCGCTCACGAACTCGACCTGCAGCCGCTGCGGATGGGCGGCCGCGCCGGCGCCGAAGCGCACGCCCTCGTCCAGCACGCGCTCCACGACGTGGCCGTACCAGCCCGGCTGCAGGCGCA
The DNA here is from genome assembly GCA_036273355.1 of Gaiellales bacterium. Lineage (GTDB taxonomy): Bacteria > Actinomycetota > Thermoleophilia > Gaiellales > JAICJC01 > JAICYJ01. The sequence continues at coordinate 3,937 of DASUHV010000306.1, read as the reverse complement.
GGTTGATGAACCCGGGCCCAGCGATCTCGGCGCCCTCGATCCAGGGCGACTGCAGCTGCTCCACGATCCGCTCGGCGATCTGGCGGGGCGCCGCCTTCATCGGCTTGGCCAGCGCCAGCGCGACCGCGCTCGCGTAGTCGCCGTGCGCGGCGTCGGCCGGGCGGTCGAGCCGCACCGGCTCGCCGTCGCCGCCGGCCGCGCTGACCGCCGCCCGCAGGGGCTCGGCCAGCTCGCTGAGAACGCTACCGCTCATGGAACCATCGTAGTAGGGTGGCGCGATGGAAGACGCCCCAGGCGAACGGCACCTGAACATCCACTTCACGCCGGAGATCATGGCCGGCGTCTACGCCAACTTCGCCAACGTCAGCCACTCGCCCTACGAGTTCACGATCACCTTCGCCCGCGTCGACCACGAGGTCGAGGAGGAGGAGGTGCCGGGCGTCGTCGTCGCCCGCGTCAACCTGTCACCGCGCTTCATGCAGGAGCTGATCGAGGCGATGGAGGACAACTACTCCAAGTGGCGCACCCGCGAGGGCATCAAGAACCTGCCCGAGTTCGACGGCGAGAGCGACGACGACTACGGCGCCGACGCCGAGGGAGAGGGAGAGGGCGCCGAGGAGTAGCCGCGGGCGACCGCGATCCGGTCCATCACGGGGGGATGGTCGAACAGCGCCCACACGATCCACCGTGGCGGCGACGGGTTGGAGAGGTTGGTGATGGCCAGCCGCCGCTGCAGCGCCGCCATCCCGGCCGGGTCGTGCGTGGCCCGCAGGCCCGCCCAGTCGGCCTCGGCCTCGATCCGGCGTGAGATCAGGTTCTCGACCGGCAGCAGCAACGTCGCCGCGGTCAGGGCGCAGGCCAGGATCACCGGCACCGCAGAGGCCTCGAGCAGCCGTCCCCGGCAGAGCCGCGAGGCCGCGGCCAGCACCAGCAGGATCGCGGGCACGCCGATCACCCCGAACCAGAGCACGCCCTTGAGCGTGTGCATGCGCTGCACGTGACCGAGCTCGTGCGCCAGCAGCGCCCGCAGCTGGGCCGGCGGGGCGTGCAGGGCGGTGTCGTCGACGACCACGCGCACGGTCGGCCCCAGCCCGTCCACCTCGGCGTTCTCGCCGGTGGTGCGCGACGAGGCGTCGGCGACCCGGATCGAGGCGGGGTGCACGCCCATCGTGTGCTCAAGCGCTGCGGCCTGCGCGGCGACCGCCGCCGGCAGCGGCCGCGTCGACATGAACAGCGGGTCGATCAGCACCGGCTGCACCAGGGTGAAGACGGCGACCGCGATCCAGGCGGCGACGGCGACGCCGGCCGGCCCGAATCGCCGGTAGGCGATCCGCCCCAGCCCGTACACCACGGCCACGGCCACCGCCTGGACGGCGCAGGCCAGCAGCGCGTCGCGCGCCCAGCCGGCGTTGCTCTGCAGGTCGAGGCCGACATCCACCGCTCGGCGGTGCGCCCAGAAGTCGAACGGCAGCGCGGCGGCCGAGATCGCGAACGCGCCGGCCGCAGCCGCAAGGATGGCCGGCATGCGGGCCGCCAGCGGGCGCGCCCACAGCGCCAGCAGCCAGGCCACGAGCAGCTGCGCGGCCAGCGCCCCCAGGGTGATCGCGTAGCCGAGGTTGCGGTAGTCCTGGGCACGGTGGATCTGCGACGAGCTGAAGACCGACGTGGCCGGGGGCACCGGCGCGGGGCCGGGCAGCACCGCCGACGTCCACAGCCACACGCTCAGCGCGATCAGCAGCAGGGCGGGCAGAAGGATGCGGCGCACGGCGTCGGTAGAGTACCGACGCATGCCGGTCGACCCTCTCTCCCCGACGCGGCACCCGGTTCCATGAAAGCGGTCATTCTCTCCGACGTCCACGGCAACCTGCCGGCGCTCGAGGCGGTGCTGGAGGCTGCCGAGCTGGAGGGCGCCGAGGAGCTGTGGTGCCTGGGCGATCTGGTCGGCTACAACGCCGACCCCGAGGCATGCACAGGCGCGCTGATCGAGGTGTCCGACATCTGTCTGGCCGGCAACCACGACCTGGTCGTGAACGGCACCGTCGACATCAGCGTGTTCGCGCACGATGCGGCGGTGGCCGCGCGCTGGTCCAAGGAGACGCTCAGCGCAGAGGCGCTGGAGCAGCTGCGGGCGCTGCAGCCGAGCGGCGAGCGGGCGGGCATCGAGCTGCACCACGCGAGCCCGCGGGATCCCGTCTGGGAGTACGTGATCGACCAGCGCACGGCGCAGAGCTGCCTGGAGGTGATGACCCGGGACATCTGCCTGATCGGCCACAGCCACGTACCGCTGGCGTACTCGCCGGGCCGGCACGGCCGCGCCAACGGCGGCTACTCGGAGCCGGGCACGCGCGCGCTGGACGGCGGCCGCTGGCTGCTGAACCCGGGCTCGGTCGGCCAGCCGCGCGACAGCGACCCGCGCGCCGCGTACATGGTGCTCGACCTGGACGCGGCCACGGCCACCTGGCGGCGGGTGGACTACGACATCGAGCGCGCGCAGCGCGCGATCACGGACGCGGGGCTGCCGGCGAGCCTCGCGTGGAGGTTGGGCGAGGGCAGGTAGCCGAAGCGCCAGTCGCAGGGCAGCAGGGTCAGACGGAAGTCAGACCCTTTGCCCCGTCAGGCGGTGCGCTTGGTGCCGCGCGGCGCGCGGCCGTAGCCCTGCAGCTGCAGCTCGGCTGCCACCGTTTCGCGGGCCTTGTAGATCCGCCACTTGACCGTGGCCAGCGTGGTGTCCAGCGATTCCGCGATCTCGGCATAGCTGAGGCCGACCACGTCGCGCAGCAGCAGCGCCATCTTCAGGTCGAGCGGGAGCGCTCCGATCGCCCGCCAGACCGTGTCCATCTCCTCGATCGCATCGGTCTCGATCCGCACCGGGTGCAGGTGCGCGACCACGTCCAGGTCCAACGCCGGCCGGCCGCGCCGCTCGCGCGCCCGCAGCTCGTCCACCACCCGGTGCTTTGCCACCTGGAACATCCAGGTCGTGAACTGGCAGCGCGCATCGAACCCGGGAAGCGCCTGGTAGACCCGCAGGAACACCTCCTGGCACATGTCCTCGGCGAGCGCCTGGTCACCCGCCAGCACGCGGGTGATGTAGTTCAGCAGCGGCACCTGGTACTGGCGCACGATCACAGCAAACGCACGCTCGTCTCCGCGCCGTGCGAGCCTTAGGACGTCGGGGTCTGGCTGCTGGAGTGCCAAGTTGTGTCGGGATGGTTACGAAAACCGCGGGAACTGTACACCAGGTACATGCCGAGCGGGCAAAGCCCTCCTTACAGGACACCGGCCAGCAGGCTGCGGCCGTCCATCTCCCCCGGCTGAGGCAGCCCCAGCAGCTCCAGAACGGTCGGTGCGATGTCGGCCAGGCGGCCGCCCTCGCGCAGCGAACCGGCGTAGCCGACGGCGATCAGCGGCACAGGGTTGGTGGTGTGCGCGGTGTGCGGGCTGCCGTCCGGCTCCAGCATCTGCTCGGCGTTCCCGTGGTCGGCGGTGACCAGGCAGACGCCGCCGGCCCGCTCGACCACGGCGGTCACCCGCCCCAGGCAGCGGTCGACGGTCTCCACCGCCTCCACCACGGCCGGGATCACGCCGCTGTGGCCGACCATGTCGGCGTTTGCGAAGTTGACCAGGCCGAACCCGTACCCGCCCGTCGCGATGCCGTCGCAGAACAGGTCGCAGACGCCCGCGGCGCTCATGGCCGGCTTCAGGTCGTAGGTGGCCACGTCGCGCGGCGAGTCGACGAGCGACCAGCGCTCGCCCTCGCTGCGGTGCTCGCTGCCGCCGTCGAAGAAGTAGGTGACGTGCGGGTACTTCTCGGTCTCTGCCACGTGCAGCTGCGACACCCCGTTTGACGCCAGCACCTGCGCCAGCACCGAGGTCACCGAGTCGGACGGGTAGGCGACCGGCGCGTCGAAGTCCTCCGAGTACTCGGTCATCTGCACCA
>DASUHV010000305.1:0-3108 GCA_036273355.1 Gaiellales bacterium | reverse complement strand
GATGCGTTCCAGATCGTCCCGTCCCAGCGCGTCCGCCGCGACACCGGGGCGTCGCCGTTTGCGATCTACCGGGCGCTGCGCGGCGTCAACCCGTCGCCCTACATGTTCCTGCTCGACAACGGCGAGTTCCAGCTGGTCGGCTCCTCGCCCGAGGTGCACGTCCGGCTCGACCTGGACGGCACCTGCGAGCTGCGGCCGATCGCGGGCACGCGGCCGCGCTCGGCCGACCGCGCCCAGGACGACGCCCTGGCCCACGAGCTGCTTGCCTCCGAGAAGGACCGGGCCGAACACGTGATGCTGGTCGACCTGGCCCGCAACGACCTGGGCCGCGTCTGCGAGCCGGGCAGCATCCGCGTGGCGCGCTCGATGGTCGTCGAGCGCTACTCGCACGTCATGCACATCGTCTCGAACGTGTTCGGACAGCTGCGCGACGATCAGGACGCTGCATCGCTGCTGCGCGCGACCTTCCCGGCGGGGACGCTGTCGGGCGCGCCCAAGGTGCGGGCGATGCAGATCATCTCGGAGCTGGAGGGCCGGCGCCGCGGCGTCTACGGCGGCGCCATCGGCTACCTCGGCTTCGGCGGCGACATGGACACGTGCATCGCGATCCGCACGATCGCCATGCGCGACGGCGTCGCGTACCTGCAGGCGGGGGCGGGGATCGTGGCAGACTCCGACCCTGCGGATGAACACCAGGAGTGCCTGAACAAGCTGGCCGCCCTGGGCGCCGCCATCGACCAGGCCGAGACAGGGGTGTACGGGCCGTGAGGGTGCTCGTGATCGACAACTACGACTCGTTCACCTACAACCTGGTCGACTACATCGCCTCGGCCGGTGCCGAGGTGCGCACCGAGCGAAACGACGCGATCGAGCCCGACGAGGCCGACGCCTGGGGGCCGACCCACCTGGTCGTCTCGCCGGGGCCGGGCACGCCACGCGAGGCCGGCGTCTCGCAGGCGATGATCGAGCGGTTCGCGGAGCGGCTGCCGGTGCTGGGCGTCTGCCTCGGGCACCAGGTGATCGTCGAGATGTACGGCGGCCGCGTCGATCGCGCCACGCTGCTGATGCACGGCAAGCCCGACCAGGTCAGCCACGACTCCTCCCCGCTCTACGCGGGCCTGCCCAGCCCGTTCGAGGCGGGCCGCTACCACTCGCTGGCGGCGATCGAGGTGCCGGACGTGCTGGTCGTCACGGCGCGCACGCCGGACGGCGAGGTGATGGGCGTGCGGCATCGCGAGCGGGCTGTGCACGGCGTCCAGTTCCACCCCGAGTCGGTGCTGACGCCCCAGGGCCGCACGCTGATCGAGAACTTCCTGCAGATGGGGGCGGCCGGATGATCGACGTCGCGATAGCTGCGCTGGTGGAGCGGCGCGACCTGCTGCCAGAGGAGGCACACGCAGCCATGATGCAGGTGATGGACGGCGAGGCCACGCCCGCCCAGATCGCCGCGTTCCTGGTGGGGCTGCGCATGAAGGGCGAGACCGTGGGCGAGATCACCGGCTGCGCCCGCGCGATGCGCGCTCACGTCACTCCTACGCGCCCGCAGCACCAGACGCTCGTCGACACGGCCGGCACCGGCGGGGACGGCGCGCACACGTTCAACATCTCGACGTCGGCGGCGCTGGTCGCGGCCGCGGGCGGGGCTTACGTCGCCAAGCACGGCAACCGGGCGGTGTCGTCGCGCAGCGGGTCGGCCGACGTGCTGGAGGCGCTGGGCGTGCGCATCGACCTGGCACCGGCCGACGTGGCCGACTGCATCGACGAGGTCGGGTTCGGCTTCATGTTCGCCCAGGCCCATCACCCGGCCATGCGCCACGCCGGGCCGGTCAGGCGCGAGCTGGGCGTGCGCACGGTGTTCAACGTGCTGGGGCCGCTGACGAACCCGGCCGGCGCGCAGCGGCAGGTGGTGGGCGTGTACGCGCCCGAGCTGGTCGAGCCGATCGCGCAGGTGCTGGCCGCCCTGGGAACCGAGCACGCGCTGGTCGCCCACGGCGCCGGCGGGCTGGACGAGCTGACGCCGACCGGCGAGAACCTGGTGGCCGAGGTGCGGGGCGGGCAGGTCACCGTGACCACGGTCGATCCGCGCGAGTTCGGCGCGGGGCCGGGATCGCCGGAGGACCTGGGCGGCGGCGACGCCTCGGCCAACGCCGCGATCATCCGCACCGTGTTCGACGGCGAGACCGGGCCACGGCGCGACGCCGTGATCCTGAACGCCGGCGCCGCCCTGTATGTCGCCGGGCTGAGCGAGACCCTCGAGCAGGGCGTGTACGCCGCGCGTGACGCGATCGACGACGGCCGCGCGACCGCCACCCTCGAGCGGCTGGTCGCGTTCACCAGCGCCCGGGCAGGGGCGGAGGCATGAGCGGCTACCTGGCCCGGATCGGAGGCGACGTCCGCCGCGACGCGCCGGAGCCGACGCGTGGCTTCGCCGAGGCGCTGGCGGCCGGCCCCGCGGTGACGGTGGTCGCCGAGGTCAAGCGCAGCTCGCCGTCGCAGGGGGCGATCGCGCCGGACGCGGACATCGCCGCCACGGCGGTGCGCTACGAGGCGGGCGGCGCGGCGTGCATGTCGGTGCTGTGCGCCGAGCGCGACTTCGGCGGCTCGCTCGACCAGCTGCGCGAGGCCCGCGCGGCGGTCTCGATCCCGGCCATCGCCAAGGACTTCACGGTCTTCCCGGAGCAGGTTGCCGCCCAGCGGCTGGCGGGGGCAGACGCGATCCTTGTCATCCTGGCGATGGTCAGCAACGACGAGGCGCGGCGGCTGATGGAGACGGCGGCGCTGCTCGGCATGGACGCGCTGGTGGAGACGCACTCGCCCGAGGAGATCGACCGCGCCGTCGCGATCGGCGCGCACGTGGTGGGCGTGAACGCCCGTGACCTGGAGACGCTCGAGATCGACCGCGACCGGCAGCTGGGGCTGTTGTCGTCGCTGCCGCGCGACGTGATCCGTGTTGCCGAATCGGGCATCGCCGCTCGGGAGGACGTGGAGCTGGCACGTGACGCAGGCGCCGACGCGGTGCTGGTGGGAACGGCGCTGATGCGCGACCCGCTGCTGCTGGCCGAGCTGGTGGGGGTGCCGCGTGGCTGAGACGCTGGTCAAGATCTGCGG
>DASUHV010000304.1:0-3255 GCA_036273355.1 Gaiellales bacterium | reverse complement strand
CTTCCTGCCCTGGCTGGACGAGCGGCGGCCGGACGTGGTCTGTCTGCAGGAGACGAAGCTCCCCGACGACGCGCTGACCGAGCTGCTCGGTGACGAGCTGGACGGCCGCGGCTACCAGGTTGCGGCCCACGGCGAGGTGGCCTGGAACGGGGTGGCGATCCTCTCGCGGGTCGGGCTGGACGAGGTGGTGGCGGGGCTGGCCGGCGCGCCCGGGTTCCCGCATCCCGAGGCACGCGCGGTGGCCGCCACCTGCGGCGGCATCCGCGTGCACTCGGTGTACGTGCCGAACGGGCGCGAGCCGGACTCCGACCACTACGAGTACAAGCTGGCCTGGCTGGCGGCGCTGCGCGACGTGGTCGCGGCCGGGCCGGACGCGGCCGTCGTCTGCGGCGACGTCAACATCGCCCCGACCGACGACGACGTCTTCGACCCCGACGCCTACATCGGGCAGACGCACGTCACGCCCCGAGAGCGCGAGGCGCTGGCGGAGCTGCAGGCGGTGGGGCTGCACGACGTGGTGCGGGACCGATGGCCCGGCCAGCGCGTGTTCAGCTACTGGGACTACCGGGCCGGCATGTTCCACCAGGACCTGGGCATGCGCATCGACCTGATTTTGGCCGGCGATCCCGTGGCCGCGCGCGTGCAGGCGGCCTGGATCGACCGGCAGGCGCGCAAGGGCAAGGGGCCCAGCGACCACGCGCCGGTGATCGTCGACCTGGACGAGGCGCCGGACGGCGACATCGGGCCGATGGTGCCACCGCCGTCAAACCCGGTCACCAAGCGCGGCGCGAAGAAGCTGCCGCAGGCCTAGTCGCTCGGCAGCAGCTCCCGGCGATCCGGGCGGCGATGTCGCACCTGATAGGGTCGAACCGGTAAGGGGGACCGGTTTGAGCGTGCACTGTCCAGCATGCGGCGTCCTGAACGACCGAGAGGCGGCATTCTGCGGAGGCTGCGGCGTGGCGCTGGGGATCATCTGCCCGTCCTGCGGCGCCGGGCCGCTGCCCGCCGGCATCGCCTTCTGCACCGCCTGCGGCACCGAGCTGGCGCGGCCGGGTGTGCTGCTGGAGCGCAAGATCGTGAGCGTCGTGTTCGTCGACCTGGTCGGCTTCACCGCGATGTCGGAGGCGCTCGACCCTGAGGAGGTGCGGCGCCTGCTGGGCCCCTACTACCAGCGCGTGCGCGAGGAGCTGGAGGGCTACGGCGGCACCGTCGAGAAGTTCATCGGCGACGCGGTGATGGCGCTGTTCGGCGCGCCGGTCGCCCACGAGGACGACGCGGAGCGGGCGGTGCGGGCCGGCTACGCCGTGCTGCAGGCGGTGCGGCAGCTGCCGGCCGACGTCACCGCCGGCGCCCTGCACGTGCGGATCGGGATCGCCACCGGCGAGGCGGTGGTGGACGTGCACGCGCGGCCGCAGGAGGGCGATGCCACCGCCCACGGCGACGTCGTCAACACGGCGTCGCGCCTGCAGACGGGCGCTCCGGTCGACGGCATCCTGGTTGACGAGCGCACCTACCGGGCGACGCGCTTCCAGATCGACTTCCGGCAGGAGCCGCTGCTGCTGGCGAAGGGCAAGGCCGAGCCGGTGCCGGTGTGGTCGGTGGTGCAGCCGCGCGCGCGCACCGGCGCCGACCCGGCCCGCCTGCAGCGCCCGCTGGTCGGCCGCGCGCACGAGACGCAGGTGCTGATCGACGCGCTGGGCCGTGCCGTGGCCAGCGGCGAGCCGCAGATCGTGACGCTGGTGGGGCCGCCCGGGATCGGCAAGTCGCGCCAGGTCTGGCAGCTGGCTCGGCACCTGGAGGGGGAGACCGACATCGTGTTCTGGCGGCAGGGCCGCTCGCTGCCCTACGGCGACGGCGTCACCTTCTGGGCGCTGGGCGAGATCGTGAAGGCCAACGCCGGCATCCTCGCCACCGACCCTGCGGCAAACGTCGAGGAGAAGCTCCGCATCGCCGTCGAGTACGTTGTCAGCGACGCAAACGAGGCGCGCTGGATCGAGGGGCACCTGGCGCCGCTGGCGGGGCTCACCTCCGCGCGCGAGCTGCGCGGCGACCGCCGCACCGAGGCCTTCGCCGCCTGGCGTCGGTTCCTGGAGCTGATCGCGGAGCGGAGACCGCTGGTGCTGGTGTTCGAGGACATCCACTGGGCCGACGACGGCCTGCTCGAGTTCATCGCCGACCACCTCGGCGACCGCTTCACCGGGCCGCTGCTGGTGGTCGCCACCAGCCGGCCGGAGCTGCTCGACCGGCGGCCGCAGTGGGCGGCGGCGGCGGCGCGCAGCACGATGCTCGAGCTGCAGCCGTTGTCGGATCAGGAGACGGCCGACGTGGTCTCCAACCTGCTGGACGCGGCGGAGCTGCCGCCGGAGCTGCGCTCGGCGCTGCTGGCGCGGGCCGGCGGCAACCCGCTGTTCGCCGAGGAGTACGTGCGGATGCTGCTCGACCGTGGGCTGCTGCGCAGCGAGGGCTCGGGGCCGGAGCTGACCGGCTCCGACCTGCCGCTGCCGGAGTCGGTGCAGTCGATCATCGCCGCCCGCCTGGACGCGCTGCCGTCGGACGAGAAGCTGCTGCTGCAGGACGCCGCCGTGGTCGGCCGCGCGTTCTGGCTGGGCGCGCTGGCCGAGGTGGGGGAGCGCCAGCGCTGGTCGGTGGAGCACATGCTGCACGAGCTGGAGCGAAAGCAGCTGCTGCGTAAGGAACGCGACTCGATCGTGCTGACCGAGCCGCAGTACGCCTTCTCCCACGCGCTGGTGCGCGACGTCGCCTACGAGCAGATCCCGCGCGCGCGGCGCTCGCGCAAGCACTGGCGGACGGCCGGCTGGATCGAGTCGCTGTCGCCCGAGCGCACCGAGGACCGCGCCGAGATGCTCTCGCACCACTACATGCGGGCCCTGCGCTACCTGCCGCCGGGCGAGAGGGTCAGCCCGGAGCTGCTGCAGGCGGCGCGCAGCGCGCTGTGCGATGCCGGCGACCGGTCGATGTCGCTGAACGCGTTCGCCGAGGCGGCCCACTTCTTCGCCGAGGCGCTGGAGCTGTGGCCCGAGGATGTGCCCGGCCGGGCCGACGTGGCCTTCCGGTTGGGCAGCGCACGGGTGCATGCCGAGAGTGGGGGCGACCTGCCGCTGGAGCAGGCCCGCGACGCGTTCATCGCCGAGGGCCAGCCGGGAAAGGCGGCCGAGGCGATGGTGCTGATCGGCGAGCTTCTGTGGATGCGCGGCGACCCGGACGCCTTCCGGCACCTGGACGAGGCGGGCGCGC
>DASUHV010000303.1:0-7052 GCA_036273355.1 Gaiellales bacterium | reverse complement strand
GGCTGCATCTTGGGCCCGCGCTGCCAGCCCCGGAACTCGAGCCGGCAGGCGATCCAGCGCCGCACCGCGAAGTCGCGCCGGATCCGCCCGCCGGCGTCGTGCAGGCAGCCGCGGTTGCCGTAGACGAGCCCGCGGGCGGGGTCTGCGATCAGCTCCCCGAGCGGGGTGACGCGGTTCTGCAGGGGCACGGTCAGATCAACGACGAACGCCCACGATCGCCTGCTCCAGCCAGGCCGTCCACGCCGCCTCGGCCGCCTCCCGATCGGCGTCCTCCGCGAACAGGTGGTGTCCGGCGAACACCGGCATGCCCATGCCGCCGCGGCCGTAGAACCGGTAGAGCGCATCGTCGCCGCGGAGGCCGATGAAGATGTCCTCCAGGTAGTCGACCTCGGCGTCCACCCGCCCGGCACCCACCACGTCGATCGCGACGCGGTCGCCGACGGCCGCATCGGGCCCAAGCCCGAGCGCGGCCCGAACCGCCGCAAAGGCGCTCGGCTCGAGCGCATCGTCGGGACCGCTGGCGCCGACGTAGGTGACCGTCCGGCCGGCGAAGTGGCCGAGGTACTCGCCCAGCGAGTGCAGATAGAAGTCGGTGTGGCGGCTGGCGCCGTCGTACTGGGCGTCCCAGTCGCCGGTGAGGATGCCGCTGTGCACGTAGCGGAGCACCGCGCCGCCCGGCGCCGCCTCGATCTGGTACTCCAGGGCGTTCGTGAACTCATCGCTTTCCGCGCGCACGGCCAGGTGCCGCGGCGGGTCGAACACGGTCACGGTGTGGCCGGCCCACACCTCGCCGACGCCGCTGGGCGCGCCCTCGCCGGTCGGGAACATCCAGCCGGCGGCGCCGTTGCCGGTGGCGACCGCATCCCACACCTGCTCGGGGGTCCCGGGCAGCTCGACCTCTCGCCTGATCTCGAACTCGCGGCTCATGGTGCGTCCTTTCGATTGGTGTGCGTCAGGCTGGGGTGCAGAGCCACCACCAGCCGATGGCGGCGCCCGCTGCGCGCGCCCTCCGTGTGGTACCGGGCGGCCAGCGACGAAACGGCACCGGCCAGATCGTCGGCGAACGCCGCCCTGTCGGCCGCCGACGCGAACGTGATCTTGCTGTCGATCGTGAACGTGGCGAGCGGCTTGCCGGCCCGCAGCGCTCCTGCCATCAGCTCGCCCAGCTCACGCACCAGCCGCGCGCCCACCGCCAGCATCCACGCTGCCGACAGCTGGTCGGGCGCGCGCGCCGGGTCGGGCTGGAGCGGCGACAGCGCCGCCGGCGAGATCACGTAGGACCCGGCCGTTGCCTGCATGACCCGCTCCGTGCAGTTGCCCCTGCGGCGCTCCTCCACCAGCTCCAGCAGGCCGTGGCGTTCGAGCGCCCGCAGGTGGTAGTTGACGCGCTGGCGGGACAGGCCCTCGCGTGCCGCCAGCGTGCTGGCGGAGGCCGGCTCGGCCAGGGCTGCCAGCAGCCGCGCCCGCACCGGGTCGAGCGTGACCTCGGCGGCGGTGGGATCGTCGATCACGGCGACGTCGAGCATGCTCAGCTCCGCTTCGGCCGCAGGATCATCAGCGTCACGTCGGCCGACGGCCTGGCCTCGACCAGCTCCAGGTCGGAGGTCGCATCGGACTCGGGGAACAGCCGCCGGCCACGACCGAGGATGGTCGGAAACACCATCAGCCGGTACTCGTCCACTAGGTCCTGCTCCACCAGGCCGGCCACCAGCCGGCCGCTGCCCGCCACCAGGATGTCGCCGCCGTCCTGGGACTTGAGGTCGCGGACGCCGCCGAGGCCGCCGCCGATCACCGTCGTGTTGTTCCAATCGGCCTGCTGGAGCGTGCCCGACACCACGTACTTCGCCATCGAGTTCATCCTGTCGGCAAACCCGGCCTCGTCCGTCCGCTCGGGCCAGGCGGCGGCGAATCCCTCGTAGGTGCGGCGGCCAAGCAGCAGCGCGTCGCTGCCGAACACCTCGTCCACCTTGAACGCGTCGCCGTCGGGACCGCGCTCGAACTTGAAGGCCCAGCCGCCGCGGTCGAAGCCCTCGGCGCCACCCGGGTCATCCATCACGCCGTCCAGCGTCACGAACTCCGAAACGATCAGCTTGCGCATCCTGCTCCCCCAGCCTCGTGGTCGATGGCGACATGATGGCACCGACAAGAAAGTTTGTCAAGGACGATATCCATGTCGGCCGACGGGCGATCGGCTCCGGCGGATATCGTTCGCGGGCGAAGCCGGCCGCCACCCGTCGAGAAAGGCAGACCGCATGCAGATCGGCAAGCCCGGGGACCCCGTCAGTCACATCTGCCAGGCCTACCCCGACCGCGTCGAGGTGCGCGGGCGCGACCTCTGCGGTGACCTGATGGGGCGGCTCACCTTCACCGAGTACTTCCACCTGCTGCTGACCGGCGACGAGCCGACCGAGCAGCAGCGCTACTTCCTCGACCTGCTGCTGATCGCGATCGCCGAGCACGGCATGATGCCGACCAGCGTGGCCGCGCGGATGACGCTGGACGCGGATCCCGGCTCGCTGCAGGGAGCCGTGGCCGCGGGCATCCTCGGGTGCGGGCCCGTGGTGCTGGGCACCGCCGAGCCCTGCGCTCAGCTACTTGAGGACGCGCAGTCGCGCGTGAGCGCGGGCGAGGACGCGGCCGGCGTGGCGGCTGCCATGACGGCGGCCATCCACGCGGCCGGAGACAGAGCGCCCGGGTTCGGGCATCCGCTGCACCGCCCGGTCGACCCCCGCGCCGAGCGGATCCTGGAGCTGGCCGACGAGCGCGGCGCGTCGGGGCCGCACGTGGCTATGGCCCGTCACTTTGGCCAGGCCGTGCCGGAGGTCTGGGGTCGCCCGCTGACCATGAACGTCTCGATGCCGATCGCGGCCGTCATGCTCGACCTCGGGTTCCCGGCCTCGAGCGTGAAGGCGGTGCCGCTGCTGGCGCGCACCGCGGGCCTGCTGGCGCACCTGGCCGAGGAGCGCGAGCAGCCGATCGGCTTCCTGATGGCCGGGAAGGCCGAGGAGGCGATCGCCTACCGGCCGCCGGAGGCGCCGTGACGCTGCTCGATCCCGAGGTCGAGTCGCGCTCGTGGGACCAGCAGCTGGCGCTCGACGACATCGCCTACCGGGCGCAGCTGGCCTACCTGCTCGAGCGGTCGCCCTTCTACCGCAAGAAGCTGGCGGCAGCCGGGATCACCGAGGCCGGACAGGCGGGCGGCCTGCCCGACATCTCGCGGCTGCCGCTGACCGAGAAGCAGGAGCTGCGGGCGAGCGTCACCGCGGCCAACCCGATCGGCGCGCACCTCTGCGTCGAACGGGAGCAGATCGTGCGCATCTACTCCACCAGCGGAACCACCGGCACTCCCAGCTACATCCCGCTGACCGTTTCCGATCTTGACAACTGGGTGACCGGTTCGGCCCGGAGCTACGCCGCCTCCGGCATCACCGCCGGCCAGCGGATCGTGTCCACCTACAACGCCGGGCCGTTCGTGGCCGGTGCAGCGCTGGCGGCATTCGACCGGATCGGCCTCTCCCACATCCCGGTCGGCACCGGCAACAGCGAGCGCCTGATGCTGGCGATCCAGCTGCTGCAGCCGGAGTCGGCGGTGCTGACGCCGTCCTACGCCGCCTACCTGATCGAGTGGGCGGCCGATCGCGGCATCGATCTGGCCGCCCTGAGCGTGCGGCGGGTGCTGGTCGCGGGCGAGCCCGGCGGCGGCGAGCCGGCCTTCCGCGAGCTGCTGGAGCGGGGCTGGGGGGCGCGGGTGACCGAGGCGATGGGCATCGGCGACCTGGGCGTCTCGCTGTGGGGCGAGTGCGAGCGTCAGGACGGCATGCACCTGGGGGCGCGCGGGTTCATCCATCCGGAGCTGATCGACCCGGATACGGGAGCGAGCGTTGCGATGGACGACGGCGCCCGCGGCGAGCTGGTGCTGACGCACCTCGCCCACCAGGCTGCCCCGCTGCTTCGGTTCCGCACGCGCGACCACGTCTCGGTGCGCACCGGCGCATGCGCGTGCGGCCGCACCGGGCCGAGGGTGCGCTGCATCGGCCGCACCGACGACATGCTGATCGTGCGCGGCGTGAACGTGTTCCCCTCGGCCGTGCGGGAGGTCGTGAACCAGTTCGTGCCGCAGGTCAGCGGCCACATCCTGGTCACGCCGGCGGCGCCCGGGGTGAAGCAGGATCCGCCGCTGCCGGTGACGGTCGAGGTGGCCCGCGACGTGGCGGCCGACCCGGCGCTGGCGGGGGCGATCCGCGACCGGCTGCGCAGCGTGCTGGTCGTGCAGACCCGCGTCGAGCTGGTGCCGTGGGGGACGCTCCAGCGCAGCGAGTACAAGGCCAAGCTGGTTAGACACTAAGAGCCGAAGACACGAGGAGACGGAATGCGGAAGCTTCAGAGCCAGGGCGTGCACCACATCACCATCACCGGCGCCGACCGCCAGACCTCGATCGACTTCTGGGAGGGCGTGCTGGGCATGCCGTTCGTCTTCGAGCAGCCGAACCTCGACAACGCGGCGGAGAGCCACCTCTACTTCGACCCGGGCGACGGCCGTCTGATCACCATCTTCACCAACGAGGAGCGCACGGCCGACCCGGCCCGCACCCCGATGGATCCCGGCTGCGTGCACCACCTGGCGTTCTCACTCTCGCACGCGACCTTCAGCCAGGCGGTGGAGCGGCTGGACGAGCGCGGCATCAGCCACAGCGGCGTCAAGGACCGCGGATTCATGGACTCCATCTACTTCACCGATCCGCTGGGCCTGCTGATCGAGCTGGCGTCCTATCGGTTCGAGCCACCGTTCGGTTACGCTCACGCTGACGTGCTGCTCGAAGCGCACAAGATCCGCGTCGAACGCGGCGACCGGAACATCGGCGAGGTGCACGTGGCGGACGCCATCGAGATCCTCGTCACACGGTCGCGCGAGTCGCTGTCGGACGACCGGTCGCCCAAGGACCCGTACTAGGAACCACGGAGGACGCAATGGCCGAGATCAAGCTTCACATCCTCAAGCCCAGCGTGAACAACCTCACGGCCCGCATCTTTGTGCGCGCGGCGGGGCTCGACTTCGAAGAGGTCGACGTGTGGGGGCAGACCCAGTCGCCGGAGTTTCTCAAGGCAAACCCGGCCCGGCTGACCCCGATGCTCGAGGAGGAGGGTCTGCCGCGGACGACGCTGTGGGAGAGCTGCGCGATCATGCAGTACCTCTGCAACAAGCACGAGCTGGAGCAGCTCTACCCCAGCGACCCGGCCCAGCGGGCGATGGTCGACAGCGCGATGTTCTATCTGATCGGAACGCTCTATCCGCTGGTCGCGCGCGCCACCTATCCGGTGCTGCACTTCCCGCAGTACCCGGGCGAGGTGGGCTGGTCGGAGGCCGACGAGGCCAGCAAGGCGGAGGCGCAGGCGGCGGCCGAGGCCGCGCTGGGCCACCCGCTGGAGGTCTACCGCGAGTTCTTCATGGACGGCAAGCGGTTCATCGGCGGCGAGCATCCCGTGATCGCCGACATCCGGCTGGCGGCCACGCTCGAGTTCCTGGACGCCATCGACTACGCGCTGCCGGACTGGGCGCGCGAGTACATGGCGGCGATGGAGTCGGAGCTGGGCGACGCCTACGCCGAGCCGGCCGCGGACGTGCGCGGCTACATCGCGTCGGTGAAGACGCCCGCGTAGTTAGTCAGGCGCCGGGCGGCTGAAGAACAGGTGGGTGACCGCCGGCGCGGCCACGCTCCGCCGCGGCTCCAGGCCGTGCAGGTCGTCACCGAGCCCCTCGAACAGCCGCTCGCCCCCGCCCAGCAGCGTCGGCGCCAGGTTGATCACCATCTCGTCGACCAGCCCGGCCGCCAGGTACTCCTGACACGCCTGCGCACCGCCGGCCAGGGAGACGTCCTGGCCGCCGGCCGCCTGCCGGGCCTGCTCGAGCGCCGAGACGATCCCGTCGGTGACGAACGTGAAGGTGGTGCCGCCCTGGCAGGCCAGCGGCTCGCGGGTATGGTGGGTGAGCACGAACACCGGGTGGTGAAACGGCGGGTCGTCGCCCCACCAGCCGTTCCAGGGCGCGTCCGCATCCCATCCGCCCGGGTGCCCCCCGAACATGTTGCGGCCCATGATGGTCGCGCCCACGTTGGCCATCCCCTCCTCGACCACCGCGGAGCTCTCGTTCACCTCGCCGCCCTCGAGGCCGTGCGGCGCCCGCCAGGACTCCAGCTCGAAGGCCCACTCGTGCAGGCGCGTGCCGCCGACGCCGAGCGGGTTCTCGACGCTCTGATCGGGGCCGGCCACGTAGCCGTCGAGCGACATCGAGATGGTCATGCGCAGCTTCGACATGGCCCGCACCTTACCCCGATCAAGCCCGTTGCGAGCGAGCCGAACGCGGGTAGCATCCGGGGCCAGACCACTCCCTTGCAGAAGGAGCATCCGATGGCAGGACAGATCGTGCACTTCGAGATCCCGGCCGACGACACGGGCGCGGGCCAGGCGTTCTGGGGATCGCTGTTCGGCTGGAAGTTCGAGGCCTATCCCGGCCCCTTCGAGTACCACATGACCCGCATCGGCGAGCAGACCGGCGCCGCGATCACCAACATGGAGCCGGGCAAGCGCGGCACCCGCGCCTACTTCAGCGTGGACGAGATCAACGCCGGTGCGGCGCGCGTGCGCGAGCTGGGCGGGCAGGCCGCCGATCCGATGCCCGTGCCGGGGATGGGCTGGTTCTCGACCTGCAGCGACCCGCAGGGCAACGAGTTCGGCCTCTGGCAGAACGACGAAGCCGCTCCCACGCCCGAGATGTAGCCGTGGCCGCGTTCCATGTGGTGATCCACCGGTCGGGGCCCGACTACGACCGGTCGCTGCCGCTCGAGCGGCAGTCCGGCTGGGACGAGCACGCCGCGTTCATGGACGGTCTCGTGGACGCAGGCTTCATCGTTCTGGGGGGACCGCTCGGCGACGAGTACCGCGTCGTCCACGTCGCTGAGGCGGGGTCGGCCGACGAGGTGCGCGAGACGCTGGCACGCGATCCATGGAGCGGCACGCACCTGGTCGTCGACAGCGTCGATGCCTGGACGCTGCGG
>DASUHV010000302.1:0-2888 GCA_036273355.1 Gaiellales bacterium | reverse complement strand
CTCGAGCGCGGCGACTGGCTGGCACGGGAGCCGCAGAACTGGTCGGACCAGTCCGTGTTCGTGGACAACCGATACATCTCGCCGGACACCTGGATCGACCGCGACGGCAAGGAGTTCCAGCCGCAGGTCCACTACTTCGTGGGCGGTGCGACGAAGCTCTACGGGGCGGCCCTCTACCGGTTCCGGCCGGAGGACTTCGGCGAGCTGCAGCACCACGGCGGCACGTCGCCGGCGTGGCCGATCTCCTACGACCAGATGGAGCCGTACTACACCCAGGCCGAGCAGCTCTACGGCGTGCATGGGGCGCGCGGTGAGGATCCCACCGAGGGGCCGTCGAGCGCGTCCTACCCGTTCCCAGCGCTCAGCCACGAGCCGCGTATCCAGCAGCTCTCCGACGACTTCGAGCGGATCGGGCTGCACCCGTTCCACACCCCTTGCGGCGTGCTGCTGAACGAGGCCAACATGCCTTACAGCCAATGCGTGCGCTGTGGCACCTGCGACGGCTTCCCCTGCCTGGTGCACGCGAAGTCGGACGCCGAGGTGATGGCGGTGCGGCCGGCGCTCGAGCATCCGAACGTGACGCTGCTGACGAACGCTCGCGCCGTGAAGCTCGAGACCGACGCGGGCGGCCGCCAGGTCACTCGCGTCGTGGTGATGCAGGGTGAGCGGCGCGAGGAGTACTCGGCCGACATCGTGGTCGTGTCGTGCGGCGCGGCCAACACGGCCGCCCTGCTGCTGGCCTCGGCCGGTGACAAGCACCCGCGGGGTCTCGCCAACGGCTCCGACCAGGTCGGTCGCAACTACATGTTCCACAACAGCCAGGCCGTGCTGGCGCTCTCCGAAGAGCCGAACCCGACGGTGTTCCAGAAGACGCTCGGGCTGAACGACTTCTACTTCGGCACCGACGGCTTCGACTTCCCGATGGGCAACATCCAGATGGTGGGCAAGTCCACGGCCGAGATGTACCGCGGCGAGAAGCCGCTGGAGACGGCGCTGGCACCGCAAAGGACGCTCCGCAACATCGCCGAGCACGCCGTCGACTTCTGGCTCTCGACCGAGGATCTGCCGTCGGCCGAGAACCGGGTCACGATCGACGACAAGGGCCGCGTCCACCTGGCGTACACGCCCGCCAACGAGGGAGCGCGCGACCGGCTCTACCACCAGCTGAAGTCGATGCTGGGCGACCTCGGCATGCACCCCCACCACCTGGTGCCGCGCCACGCGTACCTGAAGACGGCGATCCCGGTCGCGGGAGTCGCCCACCAGGCCGGCACCTGCCGCTTCGGCGACGACCCGGACAGCTCGGCGCTCGACCCCAACTGCCGCGCGCACGAGGTGGACAACCTGTACGTGGTCGACACCAGCTTCTTCCCGAGCATCAGCGCGGTCAACCCCGCGCTGACGGCGATGGCAAACGCCCTGCGCGTGGGCGACCACCTGCTGGAACGGATGGGCGTGGCCGGGGCCGCGCAGGTCGCGGCCGGCTGATCGGTCAGCCCGCCCTGTACGATCGCGCGATGAGCGAGCCCAAAGACAGGGGAGGATCGCCTGGCGCCCGCCGCCGCCGCACTCCGGGCCTGACGATCGCGATCCGCCAGGCGGGCGTGAGCGCAACCCGCGTCACCCTGCTGCTGCCGCTGCGGGTCGCCCGCCGAGCGCCCGGCATGGGATGGGTCGTGTCGCGGGGAAGCGCGCAGGTGGCCGATGGCGCCCGCGCCACACGCACCTACGGCGTGGCTCGTCTGGAGGATGCGGCCGGCGAGGTGCTGGGATCGCGTGGCGTCGAGCGGGCCGTGGAGCGGGCGTTCGCCGGGCCGCTGCCCGAGCACGTGGCCAACGCCGCCGTCGAGCAGCGCGTGATGCAGCGGATTGTCGCCGAGGTGCTGGCAAACGTCGACCTCGAGGCCGCCATCGCGGCCGCGCTCGAGCGTGAGCGCGCCGAGGGCCGGCTCGAGCAGATCGTGGGCGAGGCGGCCAGAAGCCCGGCGGCCGAGGAGATCGCGCAGCGCGTGGTCTCGAGCCCGGAGCTGCAGCGGCTGATCGAGGAGGTGATCGCGAGCGACGCCGTGCGAACGGCACTCGCCCGCCAGTCGGCGTCGTTCGGTTCCGAGGTGGCCGGTGAGGTGCGGCACCGCACCCAGCGGATCGACGACCGCATCACCGTGACCAAGCGCACGACGTCCGAAGCGCCGTCGCCCTACGCCGGCCTGCTGGGACGGTTCATCGCCGGCGCCCTCGACCTGGCACTGATGTCGGTCGTCTTCCTGGGCGGCGCCGCGATGGTCGACGTCGTGTCCAATCTGGTTGGTGGCCTGCGGCCGTCGTGGCTGGAAGCGGCGATCGCATCGGTTGGTGCGACGGTCGGCGCCGTCACCTACCTGGTGGTGTTCTGGACGGTCGCCGGCCAGACGCCGGGCATGCGCGTGATGGGCCTGCGCCTGGTCGTGGGCCGGGACGGGAACCAGCCGCCGCGCGTCGGCCGCGCCCTGCTGCGGGTGGTGGGACTCGTGATCGCGATCGTGCCGTTCTTCGCCGGGTTCCTGCCGATCCTGTTCGATCGCCGCCGCCGTGCCATCCAGGACATGCTCGCGGGCACGGCGGTGCGCGTGGATCAAGCCCATGAGGGCGGGTAGGCGGGCCGCGCCCCGTGAGCAGCTCCACCCCCACCGGCGCACCTCCGCCCGATCCGGCCGAGCTGCTGCGGAGCCGCAGCTATGTGCTGGTGCTGGTGCTCGGCGCCATCATCGGAGTGCCCGTCGCAGCGGTCGCCTACTTCTATCTGAAGCTCGTCGCCGAGTCGCAGACATGGGTGTTCACAACGCTGCCCGGCGATCTCGGGTTCAGTGGAGAGCCGGCCTTGTGGCCGCTGCTGCCCCTGACGGTGAGCG
>DASUHV010000301.1:0-9653 GCA_036273355.1 Gaiellales bacterium | reverse complement strand
AGCACCGTCCCCTGCATCGGGCTGCGGATCACGTCGGCGGCCCCGGCCCCGCCCGCAGAGCGCTGCGCGAGCTGCGCCCGCCGCCGGCGCAGCCGCCTGCGGCCGGGATGCTCCGGCGCCAGCACGGTCACCTCGAACCGCTCGCCGTCCACCTCCGTGACCAGCGTTCGCGCCTCGTTCCGGGCCGGCTCGGGCCCGGCGGCGGCTCCATCAGCCGACGGCTCCCGCTTCAGCGAACGGGCGTATCCGCCACCCTCGACGAAGTCGTGCATCGTGCCGCCGGCCGCGAACTCGGGATGCTCCAGGATCGCCCGGTGGATCGGGATCAGCGAGTGCACGCCCTCCACCACGAACTCCGACAGCGCCCGCAGCATCCGGCGCCGCGCCAGCTCGCGGTCGGCGTCCCAGACGATCAGCTTTGCGATCATCGGGTCGTACAGCTCCGATATGGAGGAGCCCTCGACGACCCCCGAGTCGACCCGCACGCCTGGCCCCGACGGCTCGCGGTAGCGGGTCACCCGTCCCGGCGTCGGCACGAAGTCCCGGGCCGGATCCTCCGCGTTGATCCGGCACTGGATCGAATGCCCTCGCAGGGTCACGTCCGACTGCGCGATCGACAACGGCTCCCCGCTCGCGATCCGCAGCTGCTCACGCACCAGATCCAGGCCGGTCACCATCTCGGTGATCGTGTGCTCCACCTGCAGCCGCGTGTTCATCTCCAGGAAGTAGTAGGTGCCGTCCGCGTCGAGCAGCCCCTCCACCGTGCCGGCGTTCACGTAGCCGACCGCCCGCGCCGCCTCCACCCCGATCGCTCCGATCCGCTGGCGCAGCTCCGGGGACACCGCCGGCGAGGGCGTCTCCTCCACGATCTTCTGATGACGCCGCTGGATCGAGCAGTCACGCTCGCCGAGATGCACGATCGATCCATGACTGTCGGCCAGCACCTGCACCTCGACGTGCCGCGGCCGCTCCAGGTAGCGCTCGAGAAACACGCTGTCATCGGCGAAGTACGCCTTGCCCTGCCGCCGCGCGGAGTCGTAGCCGCGCCGCAGCTGCTCCGCATCGGCCGCGACCTCGATGCCCTTGCCGCCGCCGCCGGCCGACGCCTTCACCGCCACCGGATAGCCGATCCCCTGCGCGATCGCGAGCGCCTCCTCGACGGTGTCCACCGCGGAATTGGTGCCGGGGATGACGGGCACGCCGGCTCGCTCCATCAGCTCACGCGCGCTGGTCTTCGATCCCATCGCCTCGATCGCATCGGGCGGCGGCCCCACGAACACCAGGCCGGCGGCCGCGCAGGCGCGGGCGAACGCAGCGTTCTCGGCCAGGAACCCGAACCCGGGGTGCACCGCCTCGGCGCCGCTCCGCAGGGCGGTGCGCACGATCGTCTCTGACAGCAGGTAGCTCTGGACGGCCGGCCCCGGGCCGATCAGATATGCCTCGTCCGCGTAGGCGACAAACGGCGATTCACGGTCGGCCTCGGAGTAGACCGCGACCGAGGCGATTCCCATTTCGCGCAGCGTGCGGAAGATCCGGATCGCGATCTCGCCGCGGTTTGCCACCAGCACCTTGCTGAACATCGGCGGATTCTACGAGTGAAAGCTGCACCAGCGCCTGTTCAATCGCCCGCCGCTGGGCGGCCGAGGCCTGTGGCCGCACCTCGATCACAGCGGGATGTTGCCGTGCTTGCGCTCCGGCACGTCCGCCCGCTTCCCGCGACAGGCCTCCAGCGCGGTGATCAGCGCAGGCCGCGTCCGGCGCGGCTCGATCACGTCGTCGACGTAGCCGCGCTCGGCCGCGGTGAACGGGTTCGCGAACTGCTCCCGGTACTCCTCGACCAGCTCGGCGCGCCGCGCGACCGGATCGTCGGCCGTCTCGAGCTCCTTGCGAAACACGATGTTGACCGCCCCGTCCGGCCCCATCACCGCCACCTCCGCCGTCGGCCAGGCGAAGTTGAAGTCGGCGCCGATGTGCTTCGAGCCCATGACGTCGTAGGCGCCTCCGTAGGCCTTGCGCGTGATCACGGTCAGCTTCGGCACCGTCGCCTCGCAGTAGGCGTACAGCAGCTTCGCGCCGTGCCGGATGATGCCGCCCCACTCCTGTGAGGTGCCCGGCAAGAACCCGGGCACGTCCACGAAGGTCACCACCGGAACGTTGAAGGCGTCGCAGGTGCGCACGAACCGGCCGGCCTTGGTGGAGCTGTCGATGTCGAGCACGCCGGCCAGCGAGCGCGGCTGGTTGGCGACGATGCCGACCGGGTGGCCGCCCAGGCGCGCGAACCCGCAGATGATGTTGGCCGCCCAGGCGGCGTGCACCTCGAGGAACTCGCCGTCGTCGATCACCCTGCGCACCACCTCGTGCATGTCGTAGGGCTTGGCCGACTCGTCGGGAATCAGCCGGTCGAGCTCGGCGTCCTCCCGGTCGACCGGATCGTCCGGCGGCTCCCAGGGCGGCTGCTCGCCGTTCCAGCTGGGCAGGAACGACAGCAGGTACCGGCAGTCCTCGATCAGCGCACGCTCATCGGCGGCGGTGAAGTGGGCGACGCCGCTTCGCGAGGCATGCGTGTGCGCGCCGCCCAGCTCCTCGAAGCTGACCTCCTCGCCGGTGACCGTCTTCACCACCTCGGGGCCGGTGATGAACATGTGCGAGGTCTGCTCCACCATCATCACGAAGTCGGTCATCGCCGGCGAGTAGACGGCGCCGCCGGCGCACGGCCCCATCACCAGGGAGACCTGGGGGATCACGCCCGACGACTGCACGTTCCTGAAGAAGATGTCGGCGTAACCGGCCAGCGACACCACGCCCTCCTGGATGCGCGCGCCGCCGGAGTCGTTGATGCCGATGATGGGGCACCGGTAGCGCAGCGCCATGTCCATCACCTTGGTGATCTTCTGCGCGTACGCCTCGCCCAGGCTACCCCCGAACACGGTGAAGTCCTGCGAGAACACGAACACCCGCCGCCCCTCGATGGTGCCGTGGCCCGTGACCACGCCGTCGCCGTAGGGGCGGGTCTCCATCATGTTGAAGTTCGGGTTGCGGTGCTGGACGAAGACGTCCAGCTCGACGAACGACCCGGGGTCGAGCAGCAGCTCCACGCGCTCCCGGGCGAGCAGCTTGCCGCGCTCGCGGTGCCGCTCGACTGCGCCTGGCGAGCCCGAGTGCAGCGCCTCGCGGCGCAGCTGCTCGAGCGCCTGCAGCCGTTCCTCGGTGGTGTGCTCCGCCATCAGGCCGGGAGCCTACCGGAGCCCAGCAGGGCTACGGCGAAAGGACACCACGCAGCACGCCGTTGCCGGCCAGGCAGACCCAGACGGCGCCCGAGCCGTCGACCACCAGCCGGTAGGGCAGGAGCGCAGTGGCCCGGTAGGTGGCGTCGGCCACGTCGGTCCAGGTGACGCCGTTGTCGTCGCTGCGGAGCAGCCGGGCCGGCGTGGCCGCGGTCGGCTGCACGGCCAGGTAGACGCTGCCGCCGGGTGCGACCGCCACCGGCCCCGGCTGCGGCACGGTCAGCACCGTCACCGGCGCCAGCCCCGCGGCCGTCACCTTGCTGGCGTTGTCGATCCGGTAGAGCGCGGTGCCGTTGGAGACCCACAGCGTGGTGCCGGTGGCGTCGGTGGCGATGAAGCCCTTGAGATCGCCCGACGACGGCTTCGCCCACAGCTTCGTCCAGGTGGCGCCGGCGTCGATCGACCGCCAGATGCCGCTGCGGTGGTCGTACAGGTAGACGATCGAGGTGCCGGCCGGCCACACCATCTGGATCGGCTTCGCCCAGTTCTTGGTCGTCATCGCCGTCGCGGCGGCCCTCGTCCAATTGCCGTTGCCGACCTTGCGATAGATGCCGGCCGCGTCGACGGCGGCCAGCAGCACCCTGCTGGTA
This sequence comes from Gaiellales bacterium, assembly GCA_036273355.1. Lineage (GTDB taxonomy): Bacteria > Actinomycetota > Thermoleophilia > Gaiellales > JAICJC01 > JAICYJ01. Next base: position 5,779 of record DASUHV010000301.1, on the reverse strand, counting down.
CCCGGCTTCCCGACCGCGATGGCCAGCGGCCGCTTCACGCCGGCCAGCGCCGAGAGCCCCTCATCCGTCCACGAGCTGGAGACCGCCGGGGTGGACGACGAGTAGATCTTGCCCTGCCGGTTGCCGTCGCGGTTGCCGGTGGCGATGTACACGCGCGAGGGCGTGACCGTCGGATCGATGGCGACGTCGAACCCCGTCGAGGCGGCCAGCTTGATCACCGGCGAGGTGACGCTGGCGCCGCCGTCGCTCGAGGTCAGGAACGTCCAGTCGGTCGCGACCATGTCGACCGCGGCCGGAGCGCGCGGATCCACGGCCAGGTCCTGGATCAGCGTGACCCCCATGTGGCCGACCATCGGGTACCAGTCGCCGCCGTCGTTGCCCGACTTCCAGATGCCGGAGCGCCCGGCCACGAGCACCGCCGGATCGGCACAGGGCTGCGTTGCGTCGATCGCAAGCGCGATCTGGGCGGGGGTGGAGCTCTTCCCGCCGAGCATGAAACCGGGCCGCGTTGCCAGCCACCACGGCGCCCCGCCGGGGCCGCCGACGTTGGGATGGATCCTGGTCGGATCGCCGGTGACCGAATGCCAGGTGGCGCCGCCGTCGCCCGAGCGGACGATCGCGTCCGGTGAGGACTGATCCGCCCCCGCGTAGACCTGGGTGGCGCCGTCACAGCCGGTCCACGCCGCGATCGACGTCCACATCGAGCCGGCCCGCAGCTGGCCGGCGCCCAGCTGCGACCAGGTTGCGCCGCCGTCGCCGGAGGCGAACACGCCGCTGGTGCCGGCGGCCGCGTAGACGGTGCCGCCCGCGATGCTGAGCTCCTCGACCGTGGCCGGCGCCGTCGCCAGCCGCGTGAACCCGCCCAGGCCTCCGGCATCAGTGGTCTCGTAGAGACCCTGACCGTAGCTGCCCGCGTAGAGCACGTTGGTCGCGGTCGGATCGAGCGCCAGCGAGCGCAGGTGGAGGCCGCTCAGACCGAGCGTCGTCCAGGTCGCACCGCCGTCGTCGGAGCGCATCACGCCCTGGCTGAAGGTGGCCGCGTAGATCGATCCGCTGACCGGGTCCTGGGCCAGCAGGTTGCCGGTCGACCGCGGGTGCTCCGCGGGCAGCCCGGCGGTCTTGGCGTTGCCGCCGGCGAACTGCGGCACCGTCGACACCATCCTCCAGGTGGCGCCCGAGTCATCGGACTCGAGCAGGCCGCCGCCGGAGCCGGCGTCACCCACGGCCGCATACACGCGCCCCGCCACCACCGGCGAGAACAGGAACGCAGCCACCTCGAGCTGGGCGCGGCCCACCAGGCCGGCGTTGACCGCCTGCCAGCTGGCGCCGCCGTCAGTCGAGCGCTCGATCCCGGACACGTCGCCACCGGAGAGCAGCACGCCGGGGTTGGCCGGATCGGCCGCCACCACGTTCTGGAAGCCTCCGCCGCCGGGGCCGGCCGGGCTGAACACGAGCGTTGCCGCGCGAGCCGCCGAGGCCGACAAGGCGAACGTCACGGCTAGGAGCAGCGCGATCCACCTGACAGTGCGCGTAGTCAACCCGCAAAGAGGGTACCAGCCCGCGGCCCCGGCGAGAAGTCCCGCCGAGGCCGTGAACCGGGGACGCCGATCAGCTGGTGGTGAAGATCTGCGAGCCGTGCGCGGGCAGCGTGGCACCCAGCGCGAAGCTCCCATCCGAGCGGCGGTACGCACCGCCCAGGTCGATCGACACCGGCGAATCGGTCGTGTTGACCATGACCTTCCCGTTGGTGAAGTTGCGCACGTAGACGCCGTCCTGCACCACGTAGGGCCCCGTCGGCGTGCCGATCTGCAGGTGGTACAGCGGATCGTCCAGCGTGGCCGGATCGGTCTTGTTGGCCGTGAAGTAGAAGTACGAGTTGCCGTCGTTGCCGAGCAGGAAGCTGGCCAGCGCGAACCTGCGGGCGTCCTCCTTCTGATCGGCGGTGCCGGCCGTCCAGGTCTTGGTGATGGTCAGCGCCAGACCGCCCGTGGAACTCGCATCGCTCAGCATGTTCACGTCCTGCACCCAGGCCTTGGTCGGCTCGAAGCGCGTCAGCGGAGTACCCGCCTGCCGCGTCCAGGCCTCGGCGCTGACCCCGGTCGCGCCACTCAGCAGCAGCTTGCTGGGCGCACCTGGTGCAAAGTACCGGGGCCCGTTGCCGAGACCGTTGCCGAGCACGGACTTGCCGGTGAACGACGCCACCTTGGCGGCCAGCGCGCTGGTCGCATCCAGCCAGTCAAGCCGCGTCCAGACCTGGCCGGTGGCCGGGTTGATGGGCAGCCCGGTGGTGTAGCCGGGCCACAGCGGCGCCGTGCCCAGCATGTCCAGGTAACAGCCGTCGTAGACCGTCTTGGACAGCAGCTTCGCGCACGACTGCTGCACGTAGGAGACCCAGTTGGGGTCGCCCGGATCGGCCAGGTAGTTGCCGTACCCGTGCGATTGGATGACACGGCCCTGCGCGTCGTGCGAGAGCATCGACGGGTCGACCGTGCCGTAGAGCCGCTTGTAGAGGAACGTGCCGTTCAGGTAGACGTACAGCTTGAGATTGGGATTGGCAGCCTTCATCGCCGAGGCATAGCCGCCCAGCTGAGCTGGATTGAACGTGATCAAGTCGAAACGCTTGGCGGCGTCCTCCGCAGCCGCCTGCGTCGTGAACCTCTGCGGAGCCGTGTGCATCGGAGCCCATAGATGGATGCCGTTCTCACTGCTGGCAAATCCCACGCTTGCCATGCTGATCGAGCTCGTGCCGCTTGCGTTCGTGACCATGAGCATCGTCGCGATCGCAGCCACGGCGGCCGCAAGTAACCGTTTCAACGAATCCCCCCGAGTGGTGTTGTGGCTGCGTGTGCGGCGCGCCGCCCCACCCCGCGCATGCACCCTGATACGAGGCTGTATCGGCAATTCCCACTACTTGCGTTACAGGCTGGACGCTAGTCTTACTGATTATTTACAGCGTGCTAAGAGTCGTGAGCTCCGCGTTGTCGCATCCGGCGACACACCCCTTCTGCAACACTGCGAACCGTGCAGACTGAGAGCGGACGAGAGTCGCGCATGCGCTGGATCGGGATGCGCGCGAGACGCCACTGGGAATGGGGCCGTGCGCACGGATTCCGGCGGCTGATCGAGGAGGATCAGCTGAACCCGCTGGAGCGAGTGCCGCTGGCGCTGCGCAAGCGCCGGTGGCGGCGCACCCACTCGGTCGCCCCCGATGCGGTCCCGGTCTATCTGGTGGGCCTGCAGCGCTCGGGCACCAACATGCTGGTGCGCGGGTTGGAGCGATCGCCCGAGTTCGAAGTGCGAAACGAGAACGATGGCGACGCCTTTGAGCGGTTCCAGCTGCGGCCCGATCCAGTGGTACGAGACCTGGTGATGCGCTCAGGCCACCGCTACGTGCTGTTCAAGCCGCTCTGCGACTCACACCGTGTGGACGAGATCCTGGACGGGCTCGGCACCCCCAGCCCCGGTCGCGCGATCTGGGCGTACCGCGATGTCGACGGCCGGGTGCGCTCGGCGCTGGCCAAGTTCGGCAGCAACAACCTCGACGTGCTGACCGAGATCGCGGCCGGCCGCGGCGACCACCGCTGGCAGGCGCGCGGCATGTCGCCCGAGAACCGGGCGCTGGTCGAGAGCTTCGACTACTCGACGATGACGCCCGAGTCGGCAGCCGCCCTGTTCTGGTACGTGCGCAACTCGCTCTACTTCGAGCGCGGGCTCGACCAGCGCGACGACGTCACGCTGGCCTGCTACGACCGGTTCCTGGCCGAGCCCGACCAGAACATGCGCGCGCTCTGCGCGTTTCTCGACTTCCCGTTCGACGCCTCGCTGGCAGCGCACATCGAGCGCCGTGAAGCGCCCGAGCGGCGGCCGCTCGAGATCGACCCCGAGATCCGGCGGCGCTGCGACGACCTGGCCGCCCGGCTGGAACAGGCGTTGACGTAGGCACCCCGGCGGTCCCCGGCGTCGCGCTCACAGGGGCGCACACGTAGACTGGAAGCGCAGATGACCGTGGACGACGCAGCCAAGCCTGAGACGACCACGCTCGTCCAGCGATCGGCAATGAACTTCGTGGGACTGGCCGCGGCCAACGCCATGCAGTTCGCCCTGGTGCTGATGATCGGCCGCTCCCTGAATCAGGATGCGGCGGGCATCTTCTTCGAAGGGTTCGCGGCCGTACGGCTGCTGTCGGTGCTGGCCGTGCTCGGCCTCGACGTGACCGCGATCCGCTACGTGGCGGTGCACCGCGCGCGGGGGGAGCACGATCGTGCGCGCGCGGCGGTGGCGCTGTCGGTGCTGCTGGCCGGCGGAGCGTCGGTTGCGATCGCGGCGCTGGTGTTCGCGCTGGCGCCGCAGCTGTCCGACCTGTTCGGCGCACACGACCTGCAGTTCGTGTTGCGGGTGATGGTGCTGTCGCTGCCGGCGGTGACGCTGCAGATGGTGCTGATCGGCGCCACCCGCGGCACCGGCCGCATGAAGGCGTTCGTGGTGGTCGACCAGGTCACCGACGGCGTGCTGCGAGTGGCGCTGGTGGCCTTCGCGCTGGCGCTCGGCTACGGCCTCGACGGCACGGCGGTGGCGTTCACGATCGCGTCCTATCTGACGCTTGCGGCGGCCGCCCTGGCGGCGCGCGGCGTGACCGGCACGCTGCGGCAGGCCGCCGGCGTCGAGACGGGCGGGCTGATCCGGTTCAGCGCCAACCAGTGGGGCGCATCGCTGGCCGGCGTCGGGCTGCTGTGGGCGGACACGCTGCTGCTGGGGCTGTGGCGCCCGCCCGCCGATGTCGCGGTCTACTCGATCGCGACGCGCACCGTCCTGTTCGGACTGATGTTCATCCTGCCGATCGGGATCGCGTTCCAGCCCCAGATCGGGCGGCTGTACGCGCTCTCCGACCACGCCGGGCTGTACCGCATGTACGGGTTCGCCACCAAGTGGTCGACCATCGCCGGCTGCCCGCCGCTCCTGTTCCTGACCCTGTTCGCGCTGCCGATCGTGACGCTCCTGTACGGCCCCAGCTACGCTCGCGGCGCGTGGCCTCTAGCGCTCCTGGCGATCGGGCAGACGGTGAACGCCGCGACCGGCCCCTGCGGCCACGTGGTCACGATGATCGGGCGCGCCGACCTGGTGCTCAAGAACAGCGTGATCGCGCTGGTGCTGAACGTGCTCCTGAACGTGGCGCTGATCCCGCCCTACGGCATGGTCGGCGCCGGCCTGGCCTGGGGGATATCGATCGTGATCTGGAACCTGATCAGGCTGTGGCAGGTGTACCGCGTGCTCGGCATGCAGCCCTTCGGCGACTGGTCGCGTCCGGTGGGGCTGTCACTGACGGTGTTCGTGCTGACCGCGGCCGTCCTGCGCGTGCTGCTGGACTCAGAGCCGGCCGCGCTCGCCATCATCGTCGGCGCGGCCGGCGCAACCCTGGCCTACGCGACGGCCCTGCTTGCCACCTCGTCGTTCGACGACGAGGACAACCTGATCCTCGGCCGCTTCGCCCGGATCGGTCGTGCATCGGGACGCACGCGGCCGAGTTCGTGAAGATCTCTCCGGTGTGAGGCGCGATCGTCGCACGGGTCAGGCGTAGTCGCTCCCCGGCGTCGGGGGCCTCTAGGGTGTTAGCTGCACGAGGTCGCGCGCGCTCAGGTCCTCGACGAAGCTGGACACGTCCTCGTCGAGCGAGGCCGGCGCATCCTCCGTCTCGGCGCGCACGCCGTCCACCAGATCGGCGAACCGCGTCTCGTTCTCGAGCAGCCCCCAGATCAGCGATCCGAACTGATTCAGCCCGTGA
>DASUHV010000300.1:0-2787 GCA_036273355.1 Gaiellales bacterium | reverse complement strand
CGACCGAGCGGCTGGCGCGTTTCGCCCACGGCGCCGACCTGTTCGTGTGCGAGGCGGCACTGGGCGATGCCTCGAACGACTCCAGCGAGCGCGGTCACATGGACGCGGCCGAAGCCGGGCGCGAGGCCCGCCGGGCCGGCGCCAAGCGGCTGCTGCTCACCCACATCCCCGAGGAGATCGGATACGACTTCGTGCGCGAGCGGGCCGGAGCGGAGTACAAGGGGCCAATCGACCTGGCCATGCCCGGATTGAGAATTGACGTTTAGCCGGCGGAGCCGGCGCGAAACGTCAGCTGATCTCAGAGCCCTGCCCGACAGTGGCAGTGCTCGTCTCGTCCAGACCGAACCCTTCACCAAGCTGGGCAACTGAGCGGCGAACGGTTCCCCGGCTCAGGAGGCGAGCGTCACCCGCGACACGCCCATCATGCCCTCGGCCGCCTTCTCGGCGGTGCGCTGCAGGCTCTCCGACATCGACGGGTTGACGGCCGCCGTTTCGGCCAGGGCCTGCACGCCCAGCTTCGCGTGCACGGCCAGCGCCACGGTCGTGATCACCTCGGACGCGCGCAGGCCGACCATCGCCCCGCCCAGGACGGTGCCGTCGTCGGGGTCGGACAGCAGCTTGATGATGCCGTCCGTCTCGTTCTCCATCACCGCCCGCGGGTTGGCCCGGATCAGGTGCTTCGTGACGCTGACCGGGATGCCGTCGATGCGTGCCTGCCGCTCCGAGATGCCGGCCTTGGCGATCTCCGGCCGCGTGAACACGCACCAGGCAACGCCGGTGTAGCTGACCGCATCCACCGGCAGTCCGAACGCGTGCATCGCGGCCGTGCGCCCGTGCATGGCCGCCGTGTTGGCGAGCATGATCTGGCCGGTAACGTCGCCGCAGGCGTAGATGTTCTCGACGTTGGTGCGGCAGAACTCGTCGATCGGCAGCGTGCCGCGATCGCCGAACGTGACGCCGGCCGACTCCAGCCCGAGCTCCATCGTGTTCGGGCGCATCCCGATGCAGAGCAGCACGTGCGAGCAGTCCAGCTCGCGGCCGTCCTCCAGCACCAGCCGCACGCACTCGCTGTCCTCGGTGTCGATGGCGGCCGCGCGGCCGTTCTTGATCACGTCCATGCCGCGCTTGAGGAACACCTCCTCCAGCACCTCGGCCAGATCGGGGTCGTCGTTGGGCAGGATCTGGTCGCGCGCCGACACCAGCGTGACACGGGAGCCGCAGCGCGAGAAGAAGTCCGCGAACTCGCAGCCGGTCGGCCCCGCCCCCAGCACAACCAGGTGCTCGGGCAGGTGGCGGAAATCGAACACCTGGCGCGTGGTCAGCACGCGGTGGCCGTCGGGGCGCGCGAACGGCGGCACGAACGGGGAGGCGCCGGTGCACACCAGCAGCGCGTCGAACTGCACCTCGATGTCCTGGTCGTCAACGCTCGTACGAAGGGTGTCGGCCGACGTGACAACGCCGTGGCCGGGTAGGACGCGGACGTTCATGCCGTCCATGCGCTCACGCACGCCACGACTCTGGTGCAGGGCCACGGCACGGGCGCGGGCCAAGGTGCGGCGGAGGTTGACCTCGGGGAAGCCACGGGCGAAGTCGACGCCCTCCTCCTCGGCCTGGCTGATCTTCAGCATCGCGTCGGCCGTCGTCAGCAGCGTCTTCGACGGGATCGCGTCGGTCATGGTGCAGTTGCCGCCCAGCTGGTTGTCCTCGATCAGGGTGACCTCGGCGCCGAGGTGGGCGGCGGTGGCTGCGGCGGCGTACCCGGCAGGTCCGCCACCTAGGATGGCAAGTCGCATGCCGATCATCGTAGACTGTCGGCATCGGCGCCACAGCTGCCACCTTCGACGTCACCGCGATCCGGGCCCAGTTCCCGTCGCTGCGGCCTGGGCGCATCTACCTGGACAACCCCGGCGGCACGCAGGTGCACGAGTCCGTGATCGAGGCCGTGTCCGGCTACTACCTGCACTCAAACGCCAACCTGGGCGGCCCGTTCGAGACGTCCCAAGCGTCGGACGCGGTGCTGTCCGGCGCGCGCGCCGACCTGGCGGCGATGCTGGGCTGCGATGCCGGCGAGGTCGTCTTCGGCGCCAACATGACCACGCTCACGTTCCACGCCTCGCGGGCGCTGACGCGCGACCTGGGCGCGGGCGACGAGATCCTGGTCACCCGCGTTGACCACGACGGCAACGTGGCACCGTGGCTGCTGGCGGCCAGGGACCGAGGCGTCACCGTGCGCCAGGTGGACATCGATCCCGAGGCGTGCCTGATCGATCTCGACGACTTCGCCGCCAAGCTGTCGGACCGCACCCGCATCGCCGCATTCAACTGGGCGTCGAACGGCGCCGGCACCATCTCCGACGCCGCGGCCATGTGCCGGATGGCGCGCGAGGCAGGCGCGCTCAGCTACGTGGACGCCGTCCAGTACGCGCCGCACGGGCCGATGGACGCGCACGCGCTGGGCTGCGACTTCCTGGTCTGCTCCGCCTATAAGTTCTACGGCCCCCACGTGGGCGTGCTGTACGGCCGGGCAGAGCTGCTGGAGCGGATCAAGCCCTACAAGGTGCGGCCGGCCCACGACGAGCCGCCCGGCTCATGGGAGACCGGCACGGTCAACCTCGAGGGCATCGCCGGGACGGCCGCCACAGCCCGCTACCTGGTGTCGATCGGCGCCGAGGCGATCACCGGCTACGAGCGCCTGCTGACCGAGCGGCTGATCGAGGGGCTCGACCGGATCGACGGCGTGCACCAGTACGGCACGCGTGATCTCGACCGGCGGGTGCCGACCGTGAC
>DASUHV010000299.1:0-2835 GCA_036273355.1 Gaiellales bacterium | reverse complement strand
TCCTGTGCCTTGATCGTCAGCTTCTGGAAGTCCATCGCAGTGGGTGTTTCGCGGGTGTGTAGGGGACGAGATCCCGACGGTAGCGCCGATGCACCGCCGACACCTCCTGGTGCATGCGCCGCGCCTGCAGGTCGAGCTGCTCCTCGAGCGCGTCCACGCGGCTCAGCAGCTCCACCACCGTCTGCTCCAGCGCCAGCACGTGGGTGGCACCGGACAGGCTCAGACCGAGCACCGTGGTGAGGTGCGTGACCTTGCGCAGGCGGGCGACGTCGGAGTCGGAGTAGCGGCGGGTGCCGCCGGGCGTGCGGCGGGGGCTGACCACGCCCTTGGCGTCGTACATGCGCAGCGTCTGGGGGTGCATGCCGGCCAGCTCGGCGGCCACCGAGATCGAGTAGCGGGGGTGCTCGGCGGGATCGATCATGCGAACAGCCTGTCTCGCGGGTTGCCGTGGCTCGTGCGCTGCAGCTCATCCAGCTTCTCGAGCGCCTCGCGCTCCTGCTTGGACAGCTTGGAGGGCACGGCGATGCGCAGCCGCGCCAGCAGGTCGCCCTGGCCGCCGCCCTTCAGGCGCGGGGCGCCGCGGCCCTTGACGCGCAGGGTCTTCCCATCCGTGGAACCGGCCGGCACCTTCACCTTGACGCGCTGGCCGTCGGGCGTGGGCAGCTCCACCTGGGCGCCCATCGAGGCCTCGGCGAACGTCACCGGCACCTCCACCAGCAGGTCGTCGCCGCGGCGCTGGAACAGGCTGCTCTCGTCCACCTGCGTGACCACGTAGAGGTCTCCCGCCTCGCCGCCGCGCGGGCCGGCCTCGCCCTTGCCCTTGACCTTGATGCGGGTGCCGTTCTTGACGCCGGCCGGGATCCGCACCTGGTAGGTCTTCGTCGAGCGGACGCGCCCGCTGCCGCCGCAGACGCCGCAGGGATCCTCGATCACGGTGCCGGCACCTCCGCAGCGGCGGCAGGTGTGGCTGAGCGAGAAGAAGCCCTGGCTCTCGGACGTGACGCCGCGGCCCTTGCACTCGGGGCAGATGATCGGCGAGGTGCCGGGTGCGGCACCTGAGCCGTGGCACGCGTAGCAGGTGTTGGCCTTGGCCACCGGCACCTTCACGGTGGCGCCCTTGAGGGCGTCCTCGAACGAGATCCGCACCGCCACCTCGACGTCGGCGCCGCGCAGCGGCCGCTGCTCACGGGTGCCGCGCCCACCGGCGCCGCCACGGGCGAACAGGCCGCCGAACAGGTCGCCGAGGTCGAAGCCCTCGGCCGCGGCGCGCATGTCGAAGCCGTCGAAGTTGGTCGGGCCCTGGCCGGGCCGGAAGTTCTGGCCGAAGGTGTCGTACTGCTTGCGCTTGTCGGGATCGGACAGCACGTCATGCGCCTCGTTGATCTGCTTGAAGCGTTCCTCGGCCGCGGCGTCGCCGGGGTTGGCGTCCGGGTGGTACTGGCGTGCCAGCTTGCGGTAGGCCTTCTTGATCTCGTCGTCGGACGCGCCCTTGGGCACGCCCAGGGTCTCGTAGTGGGACGGCATTAGTCGTCCTCTGCCGGCGATCCGCTGGAGACGACCACACGGGCAGGCCGCATCACGCGGTCGCCCAGCGTGTACCCGCGCTGCCAGACCTCGGAGATCGCGCCCTCCGGAAGATCGGACGGCTGCTGTGACAGGGCCTCGTGCAGGTGCGGGTCGAACTCGCTGCCGGGCTCGCTGGCGATCTCTTCGAGGCCGCGGCGGCGCAGCAGGTCGACCAGCTGCTGGCGCACCAGCTGCACGCCCTCGGACACCTTCGCCTCCTCGTGATGCTCGGAGGCGTCGAGCGCCCGCTCCAGGTTGTCGAGCACGGGCAGCAGCTCGGACACCAGCGACTCGGCGGCCCGGGTGGCCTGGGCCTCAGCGTCGCGGGCGACCCGCTTGCGGTAGTTGTCGAAGTCGGCCGCGACGCGGCGCAGGTCGGCCAGGTACTCGTCGGCCGCTCGCCGGGCCTGCTCGAGCTCGGACTCGACCACCTCGGCCATGTCCGCGCCCGCGGCCTCGGGGCCCGTTCCCGCGGGTGCGGGATCGGGCCCCGGGCAGGGACGGTGCTCGGTCACGCGCGATCGCCCGCCTCGTCGACCACCTCGGCGTCGACGATCTCCTCGTCGCCCTCGGCGGCCGCGCCGTCATCGCCCGCGGCGCCCGACGGGGCGTCGCCGGCCTGCGTGCGGGCCTGCTCGTAGACCAGCTTGCCGAGCTCGTAGGAGGCCTCCTGCAGCGCCTCCAGCTTGGCCCGGATCTCGGTCGCGTCCTCGGACTCGAGCGAGCCCTTGACCGCGTCGATCTTCGAGCGGATGTCGGTGCGGGTGGCGTCGTCCAGCCGCTCCTCGTTCTCCTTCAGCGACTTCTCGACGGAGAAGGCGTAGCCCTCGGCCTCGTTGCGGGCCTCGGCCAGGTCCTTCATGCGGCGATCCTCGTCGGCGTGCGACTCGGCGTCGCGGACCATCTGCTGCACCTCGTCGTCGGACAGGCCGGAGCCGCCCTGGATCTGGATCTTCTGCTCGTTGGAGGTACCCAGATCCTTCGCCGACACGTGGATGATGCCGTTGGCATCGATGTCGAACGCGACCTCGATCTGGGGCACCCCACGCGGCGCCGGCGGGATGCCGACCAGCTGGAACTTGCCCAGCGTCTTGTTGTAGACGGCCATCTCGCGCTCGCCCTGCAGCACGTGGATCTCGACGGACGGCTGGCCATCCTCGGCGGTCGAGAAGATCTCGGCCTTGCGCGTGGGGATGGTGGTTTCGCGGTCGATCAGCTTGGTCATCACGCCGCCCTTGGTCTCGATGCCGAGCGACAACGGGGTGACGT
>DASUHV010000298.1:0-14821 GCA_036273355.1 Gaiellales bacterium | reverse complement strand
GTTCCCGCCATGAGCGACCTGCCGGAGCACGTCCAGCGAAACCGCGAAGCCTGGGACCGGTACGCGGCCAAGTACGTCGAGCCCGGACGCCGGTCATGGGCCAGCGACACGCCGGACTGGGGCATCTTCGGCGTCCCCGAGGCCGAGCTGGGCGTGCTGCCACGGCGGCTGGACGGCCTCGACGCGATCGAGCTCGGCTGCGGCACCGCCTACGTCTCGGCCTGGCTGGCACGCCGCGGCGCGCGCCCGGTCGGCATCGACAACTCACCGGCGCAGCTCGAGACCGCCCGCCGCTACCAGCAGGAGTTCGGGATCGCCTTCCCCTTGCACCTGGGCAACGCCGAGCAGACGCCGTTTCCCGACAACAGCTTCGACCTCGCGATCTCCGAGTACGGCGCCAGCATCTGGTGTGACCCGTACCGCTGGATCCCGGAGGCCTCGCGCCTGTTGCGCCCGGGCGGACAGCTGATCTACCTGGTCAACGGCACCATCCACATGCTGTGCACGCCCGACCTCGAGAGCGAGCCGGCCACCGACCGGCTGCTTCGCGACTACTTCGGCATGCACCGCTTCGAGTGGCCGGACGACACCTCCGTGGAGTTCCACATCGGCTACGGCGACATGATCCGGCTGCTGCGCGGCAGCGGCTTCGAGGTCGAGGACCTGATCGAGGTGCGCCCGCCCGCCGACGCCACCACCCGCGTTGCGAATGCGCCGGTCGAGTGGGCGCGCCGCTGGCCGGTCGAGGAGATCTGGAAGGCGCGCAAGCGCTCTTAGCACCGCCGTTCGGCAAACCGATTCGGGGCGCCGCCCGAATGATCAGGAGTCACACCCTTCTCCAAAGGAGCTGCACCATGCCTGACGTGTCACCCATCCAGCTGATCATCGTGATGATCATCGCGCTGGTCGTGCTCGGCCCCAAGCGCCTGCCCGAGATGGGTAAGTCGCTCGGCAAGGGCATCCGCGAGTTCAAGCAGTCGGTCAGCGGCGACGAGCATCCTCCGCTGCCGGCACCGATCCCGCCGGCCGAGACCACCGACCAGAGCTAGCCGGATGCTGCGCCACCCCCGTGTTCATCCCACCGACCAGCTGACGGTGGTCGACCACCTCGACGAGCTGCGCGGCCGTCTGGTCGTGGTGCTGGCGGTGCTGACCGTCGCGGTCGGCATCTGCTTCTGGCAGTCCTCGGCGATCCTGAACGCGATGGCGGCGCCGCTACCCCAGCCCGGCGGCCACGCCTACCGGTTCCTGGCCACCAGCCCGCTGGACGGCATCCTCACCTCGATCTCGGTAGCGGTCTACGGCGGGCTGCTCCTGACCATGCCGATCGCGACCTACCAGCTCTACGCCTTCCTGATCCCGGCCGTGTCCGAGCAGCATCACCGCTCGCTGCGCCCGCTGACGCTGATGATCCCCACGCTGTTCATCGTCGGAGCCGTGTTCGCCTGGTTCCTGGTGGTGCCACCCACGATCGGCTTCCTGGTCGGCTACAACGACCAGGCCTTCAACTACCAGCTGCGGGCCAAGGACTACGTCCAGTTCGTGCTGCTGACGCTGCTGGCGATGGGCCTCGTGTTCGAGATGCCGGCGGTGATGCTGGTGCTGGCACGCCTGCGGATCATGAGCTCGGCCCTGATGCGCCGCCACTGGCGGGCGTCGATCGTCGCCCTCGCCGTGCTGGCGATGCTGCTCCCGGGCGTCGACCCGATCTCGTTCATCGTCGAGTTCGTCCCGCTGCTGGCCCTCTACGGGCTGTCCTACTTCATCGTGCTCGGCGTCGAGCGCGGCCGCGGCCGCGAGCTGCCGACGCCCGACGTCGGCTAAGCGGCGCGGCCGCTGCGCTTGCTCTGGTACATGCGATCGTCGGCCACCCGGATCAGCTGGTCGGGTGAGGTGCCGTCGCGCGGATGCAGGGCGATGCCGATGCTTGCCGTAATCGAGAACTGCGCCATCGGCGTGTCGATCGGGTCGGCCAGCACCGCCCCCACGCGGTCGGCGGCCTGCACGGCCAGCTCATCCACCTGATCCGGCGGAAGCCCGCGCAGCAGCACGACGAACTCGTCGCCGCCGTGGCGGGCCACCAGGTCCTCACCCCGCACCGCGCGCCGCAGCCGCCCGGCCACCTCGGCCAGCACCGCATCACCGGCCATGTGGCCGTGCTCGTCGTTGACCGCCTTGAACCCATCCAGGTCGACGAACAGGAGCGCCGTCCCGCCGCCGCCGGCCGCGATCGCCTCGGCGATCGCCTCGTACAGCGACCGCCGGTTGGCGAGCTGGGTGAGGCCGTCGTGGTAGGCGATCTGCTTCAGCGCCTGCTGCGCCTCGCGGCGAGCCACGTCCAGCTCGTCGCGCTCGACGAACAGCAGCGCCATCCGCGTCAGCACCAGGACCGCGATCAGCGCGCCGATCAGCGCCAGTGCGCGCACGTCCCTCGGACTGCGCGCCGCGTCGAAGCCGAGCGTGGCCGGGGTGGCCAGCAGCGCCCCGGTCAGCAGCGCCATTCGCCCCAGGGTCAGCCGCCCGTACGGCGACTTGGCCGACTCGATCGGCTCGCGCACCGCCGGAGACAGCGCGGCGGCACCCAGCAGGACGTAGAAGGCGAAGTACCCGATGTTCACGTAGGAGGTGGCCGTGAAGCTGGCGTCCACCCGCATGCGGGCGTAGATGATGTCGGTCACGAGCACCGTCGCGAACGCCGCCGTCGCCCAGCGAAGGGCGGTGTTGCGAAGGCCGCCGACGAACGCCAGCTGCACGACGCCGAGCAGCAGCAGGTAGTCCATGGTCGGGTAGATGACGGTGATGGCGCCTGTCAGGGCGGAGTTGTGATGCGCCGCGGCGGAGGGCGCGATGGCCGCGAACCACACCACCAGCCCAGCCGCCAGGCCGACGATGGAGGCATCGACCAGGTCGGACGCACGCGGCCGTCCGCCTCGCACGAGCAGCGCGATGGCGAGCAGCAACGGCAGGTAGGCGAGCAGGTAGAACACGTCGGCACCGGAGGGGAACGGCGCCTCGTTGCCCGTGATCCAGCGGTAGGCATTCCAGAAGCTGTCGCCGCCCACCCACAGCGCGATCCCGATCAGCATCGCCGTCCAGGCCGGCCCCGAGCGGTGGCGAATGTTGCCGCGCCAGATCGCCGCGACGGCGCTGACGCCGACCGCCTCGTAGATCACGTGCTGCATGTTCGGGCTGGCGGGCACCACGAAGTAGGCGGCGCTCAGCGCCGCGCCGATCGCCAGGTAGGCGATCGCCTCGCGGTTGCGGGCGAAGACTGCGGGCAGCAACGAACGCATCATGGGCTATATCGCCCCGGGGGAGGGATGCGGCCATCCCCCACACGGGTGACGCGGGGTGTTACTCGCCGGCGGGGAAGTTGTAGCTCTTGTCGGGCTTGAAGCCCGGCGGCGGCGTGCCCTGCAGGATCGTGATGGCGTCGTGCTCCTTCATCACGTGCGCGCCGAACTGCGTGCTGGGCTTGCCGTCGACCCACATCTTGACGCCGCCGCAGTAGCCCCCGATGCACTGCGAGTTGAACCGCAGGCCCCAGACGTTGAAGACCTCCTGGAGGTTCGGCGTGAAGTTCTTCTCGTCGGCCTCCATGTGGATCACGCCGGTGTCGTCGTGGGTGTGAATCGGCGACAGCAGCCGATTCGCCTCGTCGATGCCGACCAGGGCCGGCACCGGCGCCTTGTGGCCGTCGGCGTAGATCGTGATGTGGGCGTGGTAGTGCGTCGCATAGCCGGTGGTGGAGTTCGCCGTCGGCATGTTCATGGCCGTCAGCGCGGCCTGCAGGTTCGTGTAGTTGGGCTGCCACGTGCCCTGGCTGACCCAGTCCACCTTGGCCGTCGAGTTGCGCTGCGTGATCACCGTCGCGGTCTGGTCGCCGGAGCTGGACGAGCCACCGCGCGTCACCAGCAGCGCAGCCACGACCGCGATCGCCGCGACCAGGATCGCGCCCCCGACCACCCACGCCCAGGCCGGCACGCCGCCCGGGCCGGCCGTCTTGCCGACCGGCTTTCGGCCGTGGCGCGCGATGCCCTCCCCGCTGCCGAGGCGGCGGGCGCGATTCTCGTTTGTGCGCTGTTTCTGGCGTTGGCTCATCGGGCCGGAACTATAGACTTCGAATCTGATGCATCCGCGCAGCGAGGCTCACCCGGCGGTGCGATTCTGCCCCTACTGCGGACAGCCGTTGGGCAGCTTCTTCGGCGCCCGTATCGAGGGCGGTGCGGCCTGGTGCGACCGCTGTCAGGAATGTTTCAAGGTCGAACACGTTGTAGATAGTGAGGACATTAACGACCCGCCGGAGCCACAAGTTGGCGGTGTCGAGACGACTGGAGAGCAATGAGTGAAATTCGCGATGTGATCATTATCGGCGGTGGACCCGCGGGCTATACCGCCGCGTTGTACGCCGCCCGCGGCAACCTGCGGCCGCTGGTGTTCGAAGGCTTTGCCTACGGCGGCCAGCTGATGATCACGAGTGATGTCGAGAACTACCCCGGGTTCGTGGACGGGATCATGGGCCCCGAGCTGATGGCGACGATGCGCAAGCAGGCCGAGCGGTTCGGCGCGGAGCTGGTCGCCGGCGACGTCAGCCGCGTCGACTTCTCTGGCCATCCCCTGAAGGTCTACGTCGGCGACGAGGAGCACCTGGCCCGCAGCGTGATCGTGGCCACCGGCGCCACCGCGCGGCAGATCGGCCTGCCCAGCGAGCAGCATCTGCAGGGCATGGGCGTCAGCTACTGCGCGGTCTGCGACGCGAGCTTCTTCCGTGCGAAGCAGGTGATCGTGGTCGGAGGCGGCGACAGCGCGATGGAGGAGGCCAGCTTCCTGGCCAAGTTCGCCGATCACGTGAAGGTGGTGCACCGGCGCGACGAGTTCCGCGCCTCCAAGATCATGATCGACTACGCCCGCTCCAAGGACAACGTCGAGTTCATCACCAACGCCACCGTGGACGAGGTGCTTGGCAAGGACGAGGGGCGTGTGACCGGTGTGCGGCTGCGCGACACGGTCACCGGTGAGCACCGCGACCTGCCGGCCGACGGCCTGTTCGTGGCGATCGGGCACGACCCCACGACGGGGCTGTTCAAGGGCATCCTGGACATGGACGATGCCGGCTACCTGCTGACCCAGCCAGGCTCCACCGCCACCAACATCGAGGGCGTGTTCGCCGCCGGTGACGTTGTCGACCACACCTACAGGCAGGCCGTGACCGCGGCCGGAATGGGCTGCATGGCCGCGCTCGACGCCGAGCGCTGGCTGGCGCACTCCCTGCCCGCGGCCATGCCGGCGACGGCCGGCGAAGCCGCCTGAATCCGTCTGCAATCTTCACCAGTAGGCTTAAGTCATGGCTCGTTACTGGATCTGTCCGAACTGCGGCACCCGCGCCATCGACGATGATGGCCGCGACGGCCTGTCCCACCAGCAGGTGGGCTGCGCCAAGTGCGGGTTCGGGTTCCTGTTTGAGCTGCTCGAGGACTTCTACCCGCCCGCCAACGCCGGGTTCGTGGCATGCGACAAGGACACGCGGGTGATCTCGGCCGGCAAGGGCGTGTTCGAGCTGACCGGCTACGGCGAGGGCGAGCTGCTGGGCAAGCCGCTGGTGGACGCGTTCGGCCTGAGCGGGTTCAGCGCCGAGGCCAACCCCGTGTCCGTGGTGATGGAATGGGGCGTGCGCAAGCTCGACCAGTCCCTGATGCTGAGGCACCGCAGCGGCCGCGAGAAGGCCGTGCGGGTCGACCTGTTCCCGGCGTATGACGAGGACGGCGGTCTGCTGGCCTCGATCGCGCCCCGGAACGACTGACTCGCGGCGCCTGGGTAGGGCAGCAGGGTCAGGCTGAAGCCAGACCCTTTGGCTTCGCCTCAGCTGCCGAGTCCCTCCAGCTCGGCCTCCACCAGCGCCTGGAACCGCTCCACCACCTCCAGCTGCCGCAGCCGGCGATCCACCAGCCGCCGCTCGGCCGCCTCGTCGCTCGACGTCAGCACGCCCAGCGCCTCCAGCACCGCGCAGTCGCGCACGCCCAGCTGCTCGCGCGCCCTCGACTCCAGCCGCAGCCAGCCCAGTCGCATGCGCGCGCCCTCCAGGTCGTCGCGCAGCCGCTCGGCGTGGCGTGAGAGCCGGTCGGCGTAGAGCTCGATCTCGATCCGTGTCATGCCACGATGGTGCACCGGGAGCGCGTCACGGGACAAGACCGCTCCCGTGCCGGAAGCGTCACAGGAAGAGGTGCGCGGACGGGCACAGATCACGCACCGCGCACTCGGCGCAGCGCGGCCTGCGCGCCTCGCATACGCGCCGGCCGTGGAAGATCAGCACGTCTGAGACCTGCAACCAGCGCTCGCGCGGGAACAGCCGCATCAGCGCCCGCTCCACCTTGACCGGGTCGGTGTGCCGGGTCAACCCCAGGCGCCGCGACACCCGGCCGACGTGCGTGTCCACCGCGATCCCGTCGCGCCGCCCGAACGCGTTCGACGACACCACCGCCGCCGTCTTGCGGCCGACCCCGTGCAGCGTCACCAGCTCGTCCAGCGTCTCGGGAACGCGGCCGTCGAACCGCTCCTCGATCGAGGCGCAGCACTCGCGGATCGCGCGCGCCTTGTTGCGGAAGAACCCGGTCGGCCGGATCAGCTCCTCCAGCTCCGCCTGCGGCAGCGCCAGGTAGTCGGCGGGGGTGCGGCAGAGCGCGAACAGCGCCGGCGTGACCATGTTCACGCGCGCGTCCGTGCACTGCGCCGAGAGGATCGTCGCCACCAGCAGCTCCAGCGGCGTCGTGTAGTCGAGCGCGATGTGGGCGTCCGGATGCTCGGCCGCAAGCAGGTCGAGCAGGTGCCCCGCCCGCTCGGAACGAGCGCTCACGAGGGCAGCGCCGGACCGGCGCAGAGCAGGTCGAGCGCCGGGCACTCGTTGCACCAGGGGCCGGGCCGCGGCAGGAACCGGCCCTCCAGGATCGGCGCCATCGAGGCGCGCACGCCGTCGCGCAGCGAGTCGAGGTCGTCGGCCGTGAAGCTCCGCACCACCACCGCGTCGGGCTGGTCGAGGAAGGCATAGGTGACGTCCACCGACGTGGCGCCGCCCAGCAGCACGGCCAGCGCGTAGATCGCGACCTGGTGCCCGTAGCTGCGCTCGACCAGCTCGTCCGGAGTGCGATCGCCCAGCAGGTTGGTCTTGTAGTCGACCACCAGCGCCGAGCCGTCGTCCGCACGGTGGTAGAGGTCGAACCGGCCTCTGATCAGCACGTCGTCGACCGCGAAGGCGAACGGCAGCTCGACGCTCACCCCCTGCAGGCCGCGCACGCGCTCGGCCAACTGTGAACCGGCCCAGCTGGACAGCATCCGCGCGATCCGCGCCTCGTCCTCGGCCGTCGCGTGAGGGTAGAGCTCGCGCCAGCGCTCGTCGTCGCGCTCCAGCAGCAGGTGCACGGCATCGCCGATCTCGACGCCGGCCATGCCCTCACCCTGGGGCCGATCGATCTGCCGTTCCGGCAGCCGCAGGATGCGCTGGGCGTAGAACCGGTAGCCGCAGCGGTCGTACAGGGCCAGGCCGCTGTAGGAGATGCGGCGCAGCGAGACGCCGGGAGGCGCCGCCGGCAGCTGCAGCTCCGGCAGCTCCGGCAGCGGCGTCTCCAGCGCGGCGAACAGGTGCATCTGATCGGGCACGTCGTCCGGCAGCGCGGCTGCGGGCGTCTCGGGGACGCCCACCACGCGCACGTCCACGCGCGTGCGGCCGACCTCGATCAGGCCCTCGCTGTGCAGCCCCACCTCCAGCACGCGGCACAGCGCTGCCACGGGGGTGTCGTCCTCGGCCTTGGAGAAGCCACCGCTCACGATCAGGTGCTGCTGGGCGCGGGTCATGGCCACGTACTGGCGGCGACGCCCCTCCTCGCGCTCGGCCCGCTTGTCGTCGTCGCCGAGCTCCTTCAGGCCCAGTGCGGGGCGGGTGGTGCCGGTGTCCGGGCAGGCGCGGATGCCGACGCGCCCCTGGCGGTCGAGCAGCACATCCGGCGCGCCCCGCCCGCCCAGCCTGCGGCCGGCATCGGCCAGCACCACGACCGGGAACTCGAGCCCCTTGGCCGAGTGCACGGTCATCAGCACCACCGCGTCGCCGCCCTCGTCGGCGATCGCCGCCTCGCCCTCGCGGGCGGCCAGGTCGGCCTGCTCCTCGCAGAAGCGCACGAACCCCTCCAGGTCGGGGCCGCGCAGCTGCTCGTACTCGCGGGCCAGGCGCACCAGCTTGCGCACGTTGGCCAGACGGCGGTCGCCATCGGGCCGCGCGAGCAGCGCCAGGTCGAAGTCGTGCTCGGCCACGATCGCCTCGCAGAGGCGCTCCAGGCTGTAGCCCGGCTGCCGCTCCACCAGCCGGTCGTAGCGCAGCTTGAAGGCCTGGCCCAGCCGGTTGTCCGCCTCGGACAGCGCCTGCGGCCAGCGGGCGGGCTCGAACGCGCCGATCGCGGCCGCACGCCGGGTGGCCAGGCGGATCAGTCCCAGCCCGTCGTTCGACATCCCCACCAGCGGCGAGGCCAGGACCGAGAGCAGCGCCCGGTCGTCGGTGCGGTTGATCAGCAGCCGCAGGTAGGCGATCAGATCCCCCACCTCCTGCTGGCCGTAGTAGCCGCGGCCGGTGGCGCGCACCGTGGGCAGGTTCTGCTGCTGCAGGGCGTCCTCGTAGGTGCCGGCGTCGGTGCCTGCCTCGAACAGCAGCACGACGCCGCCCGCGCCGCACACGCCGGCGTCGACCAGCTCCCGCACGCGCAGGGCGATCGCGGCCGCCTCGGCCTGGCGCCAGGCGATGTCGTCCTCGCGGCAGGCGCGGACGTCGGTCAGGAGCAGCTCCACCTCCGGCGCCGGCGGGTCGCCGGCGAAGTCGCCGGCGGCCACCAGGTCGTGGTAGCCGGCGCCGAACTCGCGGCCGTACGCCTCGTTCACAAGGTCGAGCACGTGCGGCCGCGACCGGTAGTTCTCGTCCAGCGCGATCACCGCGTCGCCGGCCATCGCCCGCTGCTCACGGTAGACCTCGACGTCGGCGCGCCGGAACCGGTAGATGCTCTGGAACTCGTCGCCGACCAGGAACAGGTCACCGCCGCAGACCAGCTCGACCAGCTCCACCTGCAAACGGTTCGTGTCCTGGAACTCGTCCACCATCACCTCGGCGAACCGCTCGCGGTAGCCGGCCGCCACCTCCGGCTGCGAACGCAGCAGGTCGCGCGCGACCAGCTCCAGGTCGTCGAAGTCGAGGCGGCCGCGCAGGTCCTTGACCGCCTGGTAGTGCCGGTCGAACAGCACCAGCAGCTGCTCGATCAGCGCCAGGTCTGCGGCCGCCTCCCGCTCCTCCGCGTCCTCGGCCGAGTCGGGGTCGGGCGCGCGGTGCGGCCGCAGCTCGAGCGGCAGTCCCACTCCCCGCAGCCGTCCGTGCAGCTCCGTCACGATCCGGCGCAGGCGGTCCTGGCCGTAGCGTGCCAGCAGGTCGAGCCGGGCCGGGTCGCCGTCCTCGCCGAACGTCTCCACCGTCTGGGCGAACGCCTCCGACTGCAGGATCCGCATCTCGGTCTCCGAGGCGACCGCGAACGAGGGGTCGATCCCGGCCTCCAGGGCATGCGCCCGCAGCACCCGCGCGCACAGCCCGTGGATGGTCGAGATCCAGGCCGACTCCACCGCCGCCTCGGCATCCAGCATCTCCAGCTCGCGCAGCCGCACCCGTATCCGGCGCTTCAGCTCGTCGGCGGCACGCTCGGTGAACGTGATCACGAGCAGGTGATCGAGCGGCGTGCCCTCCTGCAGCCGGCGGACGACCCGCTCGATCAGCACGGAGGTCTTGCCCGTTCCGGCCCCGGCCGAGACGAACACGCGGCCGCGGCGCTCGATCGCCTCGGCCTGCCCGCGGTTCCAGGTGCGGGTTGCGATCACTTCGCCACCCGGCAGATGCCGCCGGCCTGGCGCAGGCACCACTCGGGGCAGCTGCCCGAGATCGGATCGTGGTGCACCGCGCCCGAACGGATCCGGGCCACGATGTCGTTGGCGTAGCCGACCGAGCGGTCGACCTGCGCCCAGAACAGCTCGGGCTGCATGCGGTCGTTGGCCATCACGCCGTCCATCTCGCCCTCGACCGCCATCCCGCGCGCCCTGCGCTCGCCGCCCAGCGCCCGGTACAGACCGGCGACCGGCTCGATCCCGAGCATGTCGCGGGCGACCAGGATGTACAGCGGCAGCTGCAGCTTGCGCTCGGTCTCGATCTGCTTTGCGGAGCGGGCACCCTTGCCGGTCTTGTAGTCCCAGACCGCGCCCCGCGCAGACATGCCGGGGTCGCGGTCGATCCGGTCGATGGTGCCGGACACGGCGAAGCCGTCCAGCCGCAGGCCCTGCTGCAGGTCCGGCCGCGAGGTCTTGGTGCCGAACCGCACCTCGTAGTCGCGCGGCACCAGCGGCGAGTCGAACGTTGCCTCGCTGGCCAGGAAGCCCTCCAGGTCGCGCTCCAGCCGGCGGATCTGAGCCCGGCCGGCCACGCCCGCGGGGATGCGAACCCCGCCCAGCGAGTCCTGCAGGCAGCGGCGCATCAGCTCCACGGCGGCGGGCAGCTCATGCTCGGTCAGGCGCTCGACGCCCAGCTCGCTGGGCATGCGCTCGTGGAACTTGTGCAGCGTGGCGTGTGCGACCGAGCCGGTCTCCTTGGGCCCGAACTGGTAGTCGATCTCGCCCGGCTGCAGGAAGCGCTCGACGAACCAGGCAGACGAGCACTCCGCGAACTTCTCGAGCTCGGTCACCGAGAACCGCTCCTGCGCGGCCAGCGCAGCCAGCACCGTCGCGTTTCGCAGCTGCGGGCGCCGCCGGTAGGCGAGGCGGGCTCGCTCCAGCTTGCGCGTCCAGCCGTGGTGGTCGGCGACCGCCGCCGCCCAGTCAGGCCGCGTCCGCAGCTCACGTGCCAGGGCGCGCTGGCGCTCACGCTCGCTGGGAGCCTGCTCCAGCGGGTGCGTGAGATCGCCGATGGCGCGGCGGCGGAGCTCGACCCCGTCCTCGCCGACGGAGCGCACCACGTCCTCCAGGAACGGCGAGGGCTCGAGCAGGCGGCCGTCCTCGTCGGCGGCCTGGCGGCACAGGAACAGGTTCCGCCAGGGCCGGGTGACGGCGGTGTAGAAGAGGTGACGGTCGCGCTCCAGCGGGTCGAGCCGGCTGACGCCCAGCGCCCCCGCCTCGTCGCCGCTCAGGAACGGGTTCTCGCGCGCCGGCCCGGGCAGGCCGCCCTCCTCCAGGCCCAGCACGAACACGGCCTGGAAGCGGCGCGTGCGCGCGCGGCGCAGATCCAGCGCCTGCACACGGCCGGCGCCGCCGTTGTAGGGGCGGAACACTGTGCGTTCGAGCTGGCCGGCCACGCCGGCCCGGTCGAGCGGCTCCAGCCCCAGGCCGACCACGCCCGCCAGCTGCTCCAGCGTGCGCAGCGTCGCGCGCAGCGCCGCCGCGTGAGCTTCGCCGGCGCCGTTCAGGCGGTTCGCCGTCAGGCCCGCCGCGGACGCGCTCATGCGGCGCAGCTGGTCGCCCACAGCGGCCGCCGGGTCGGCGGAGGCGGCCAGCCGGTCTGGCGCAGCCAGCAGGCGCGCGTAGTCGAGCTCCTCGAGCAGCCCCTGCACCTCGTCGTGGCGAAGCGCGCCGCGGCCGCGCAGCCGGCCCTCGGCGTAGTCCACGGTCGCTCGTGGGACGCCGGAGAAGGGCGAGCGCAGGAAACGGAACAGGTCGGCGCGGTCGCCGTCGAACCAGGCGAAGCGCAGCAGGCCCAGCAGCGCCTGCCCGAAGGCCGTCTCCCCCAGCCCCACCTGCGCGTCCACGTCGACCGGCACCCCCAGCGCGGCGAAGGCGCTCTCCAGCGCCAGCCGCCAGCGGCCGGTGTCGGCGGCGAGCACGGCGATCTGCTCGGCGGCGACGCCCCGGTGGATCAGCGCCAGCGCCTCGAACGCGACCTGGTCGGCAACGCCGCGCACGCCGCAGGCCTCGAGCAGCACGATCGACCCATCACGCTCGGGCGGCGGCGGCGCATCCCGCTCGTCGAACAGCGTCCGCTCGAGGTGGCGCAGCGCGGGCGAGTCGACGTGGTCACCGGGCGGCAGCTCGACCAGCTCGTGCGGCCCCTCGGTGAGCGCGGCCACCGCAGGTCGCACGGCCGCCAGCGCCGGGCGGCCGGGCTCGTAGGGCAGCGACACCATCACCGGGCAGCGCGCGGCCAGCGCCCGCAGGGCCGCCAGCTGCACGCCCGACATGTCCTCGAACCCGTAGGCGAACACCGGCGAGTCGTCCCAGGCCTCGAGGCGCGTCTCCAGCAGCTCCGCGGCGCGGCCGTGCCCGCCGGCCCGGTCGCGGATGCCCAGCTCCGCCAGCCGCGCGCGGAAGGCGCCGTGCAGGACGGCCAGCTCGAGGCGGCGGCCCGGCTCCGCGAACGCGGCCAGCCGCCGCTCCAGCAGCTCCGGCGGCGCCGAGCCGGCCAGATCGTTGAACATGCGGCCGAGCCCGTCGACGAACCCGGCGAAGCGGGAGGGCGAGGCCAGCTGGTCGAGAGCGGCCTCGCGCACCACCTGCTCGAGCACCAGCCGGCGCGGGAGCGTGGCGAGGGCCGCCGACGGCTCGCCGCAACGCTCCAGCACCCGTTCGAACAGGTCCTCGAACGTTCCGATCATGCCGCCCAGCACGGCGCTGCGGCGCGCCAGGAGGTCACGCTCGGCCAGCTCCACGTCGGGACGGGTCGGCACCACGAGCGTGGGTGCGGCGCCGGCATCGACCTGCTCGGCGAAACGATCGAACAGCTGCGCCACCTTGCCGCAGTTGGCGGGACCAAGCAGGAGCGTCAGCGGCATCACTGGATTCTACGTCGCCCCCTCCACCCTCCTTCCTTACGGCTGCTTCGGACGGCGCGGAGGGATCGGTAGAGTGCCGGGTCGATGGCGAGCGACCTGACAGGCAAGGCAGTCGTGCTGGGGCTGGACGGGGCCACCTGGGACCTGCTGGTGCCGCTGGCCGAGCGCGGCGTCATGCCCAACCTGGCGCGGGCGCTGGAGCGGGGCCGGCACGGCCGCCTGCAGTCCTGCCTGCCGCCGTACAGCTCGCCGGCGTGGATGTCGATCTCGACCGGCAAGAACCCGGGCAGCCACGGCATCTTCGACTTCTGGGAGGCGGGCCTGCCGGGCGAACGGCGGCTGGTCTCGTCGCGCTCGGCCAAGGGCAAGAAGCTGTGGGAGCTGGTGGACGCGGCCGGCCGCGTGGCGCACGTGGTGGCGGTGCCGGTCTCGTATCCACCGCCGCAGCTCGACCGCGGGACGTTCGTGTGCGGCATGTTCACGCCCGGGGAGTCGGTCGACTACACCTGGCCGCCCGAGCTGAAGGCCGAGCTGAAGGCGCTGCCCGGCGGCTACCGCGCCGATCCCTACGCCGACGGCCTGCAGGGAGCGCCGTTCATCGAGCAGACGCACTTCGTGATCCGCCAGCAGGAGGTGGCCACGAGCCACCTGCTGGAGAAGGGCGACTGGGACCTGCTGTTCTCGGTGATCCAGGCGCCGGATCCGATCCAGCACAAGTTCTGGAACGTGCTCGACCCAACCGACCCGCGCTACGACGCCGCCAAGGCGCGCGAGCACCTCCCGGCGCTGGAGGAGTCCTACCGGCTCTGCGACGAGGTGATCGGCGACCGGCTGGCGATGGCCGAGCGAGGCGCGTTCGTGATGGTCGTCAGCGACCACGGCTTCGGGCGCTACGAGAAGAACTTCTACCTGAACGCCGTGCTCGAGCAGCACGGGCTGCTGTTCCGCCAGAAGAGCGCCAGGAAGGTGGCGTCCAAGCGCCTCTCGACGCGGTCGGTGATCGACACGCTGCGCAAGATCGACGTGATCGGGCTGGAGGGGCGCGTGCCGCACAGGTTCCGCGAGCGGCTGGCGCGCGGCATCGACTCGGCGCTCTCGGTGCCGATCGACCAGGACCGGACGCTGGCGTACGCGGCGGCCCGCTCGGCCGAGAGCGTGTTCATCTCGGCGCACGTGCCGGACGACCAGCGCGACGCGGTGGCCGCACGGGTGATCGAGGCGCTTGAGTCGGCCCGCGACCCCGATACCGGTGAGCCGATCATCGTGCAGGCGCTGCGGCGCGAGGACGTGTACGACGGCAGCGAGCTCGACCGCATCCCCGACATCCTGATCGACTTCGGCGAGCACCCCTACGTGGCATCCGACCGGCTCGCGGCCAGCTCGATCGTGGAGCGGCTGCCGGCGTCGGGCGGCGGCGGTCGGCACCGCCGCTACGGGATCCTGCTCGCGCTGGGCCCGGGAGTGACCGCGGGCGAGATCGAGGGTGCGAACATCGTCGACCTGGCCCCCACGGCGCTGCACGCGATGGGGCTGCCGGTGCCCGACGACATGGACGGGCGCGTGCTGACCGAGCTGTTCACGGACGGCCGGCAGGTGCAGACGGCGGACGCGGCCGGCAGCGAGACCTCAGAGGTGGTCTACACCCCAGAGGAGGAGGCCGCGATCCAGGCGTCGCTGGAGAACCTGGGGTACATGTAGCGCCGGCAGTGCCTCGGCTGGGTCAGGTTTAAAGCCAGACCCTGCCCACGCAGCCGAAGGGTTGACTTCAGTCTGACACTGCCGAACTGCGACAGACGCCTCATTCGGGCGGCTTGACCTGGTCGACCAGCTGGTCGATCGCCGCCGAGTCCGGGTACGCGTAGTTGATCTTCACGAACGGCTCCCACTTGTCGGGCAGCGCGTCCTCGGGGAAGATCGCCTCGACCGGGCACTCCGGCTCGCAGGCGCCGCAGTCGATGCACTCCTCGGCGTCGATCACCAGCATCCGGCCCACCTCG
>DASUHV010000297.1:0-2905 GCA_036273355.1 Gaiellales bacterium | reverse complement strand
CGTCGGCGCCCACCCCCGGCAGCAGCTCGGCGCTCCGCAGGCCGTCGGGCGTGCGGCGCGAGCCGCTGCGCTCCAGCGAGACCAGCAGCCCGGTGTGGGCCGGCAGCGCGCCCGCATCGGTCACGTGCGGCAGCGCGATCTCGGGGTCCAGCAGCATCGCCGGCGCGGCCGGGGCCAGTGCCGAGACCAGGTCGAGCTTGTACGCGCGCATGAAATCCATGCGGCTTTCCAGGCCCGCCGCCTGCAGCGCCTCCACCAGCTTGGTGCGCTGATCGGCCGCCACGACGGCCAGTCGGCCGCTCTCGGTGGACAGCTGGTCGATGGCGCGCTGCTCGGCGGTTGTGAACATTCTTGCTCGTTTCTATCAAACCTGAAACACTTTCGCGCATGACCCGGATCGCCTTCGTCGGCGCGGGCAGCGTCGAGTTCACCCGCGACCTGCTCGGCGACATCCTCAGCTTCCCGGAGCTTGCCGACGCGACGATCGCCCTGCACGACATCGACCCGGAGCGGCTGGCCACGGGCGAGGCGATGGCGCGCTGGACGAACCAGGCGCTCGGCGCCCACGCCACGATCGAGGCCCACCTCGACCGCCGCACGGCGCTCGAGGGCTGCGACCACGTGATCAACATGATCCAGGTCGGCGGCCACGAGGCAACCCTGATCGACTTCGAGATCCCCAAGCGCCACGGCCTGCGCCAGACGATCGGCGACACGCTCGGGATCGGCGGCATCTTCCGCTCGCTGCGAACGATCCCGGTGATGCTGGGCATCGCCTCCGACATGTCCGAGCTGTGCCCGGACGCCTGGCTGCTGAACTACACCAACCCGATGGCGATGCTGTGCTGGGCCACGTACGAGGCCAGCCCCCACACGCGCATCGTCGGCCTCTGCCACTCCGTGCAGAACACCACGCGCGAGCTGGCCGAGCTGGCCGGCGTGCCCTACGACGAGGTCACCTACCTGGGCGCCGGCATCAACCACCAGTCCTGGATCCTGCGCTTCGAGCGCGACGGCGAGGACCTCTATCCGTTGCTGGATGCGGCGCTCGACCGCGACCCCGAGCTGCTGCGCCGGGTGCGGGTCGAGATCTACCGGCGCTTCGGCCGGTTTCCCACCGAGTCCAGCGAGCACTCGGCCGAGTACCTGCCCTTCTTCCTGCGCAGCGACGAGATGATCGAGCGGTTCAGGGTGCCGGTCGACGAGTACGTGCACCGCAGCGAGGAGAACCTCGAGATGTACGAGCAGATGCGCGCGCAGCTGGCCGCCGGCGAGCCGTTCGAGATCGAACGCAGCCTCGAGTACGCCTCGCTGATCATCCACTCCCAGGTGACCGGCGAGCCCCGCACCATCTACGGCAACGTCCGCAACGACGGCCTGATCCCCAACCTGCCGCACGGCTGCTGCGTCGAGGTGCCGTGCCTGGCCGACCGGGCCGGCGTTCAGCCCACCGCCGTGGGTGCGCTGCCGCCACAGCTGGCCGCGCTCAACCGTACCTTCGCGAACGTCTGCGAGCTGACCGTGCGGGCCGCCCTGGACGGCAGCCGCCAGCACGTCTATCACGCCGCGCTGCTCGACCCCAACGCGGCCGGCACGCTCTCACCCGAGGCCATCTGCGCCATGGTCGACGACCTGATCGACGCGCACGGCGATGCCATCGACGAGCGCATCAGGGCCGGGGGCCGCCGCAGCGTGTCACCCGCCTGACCCGGCCTGTGCCCGCCCCTTGACAGATCACCCGATCGGGGCACACTGCCAGCGCGGCGTGTTTCACACGTATCAGATGGGAGAGCTCCATGAGGATGTTCAACACCACGGTCGGCCGACTTGTGCTGACCGCGTGCGTGGCCGGCCTGATCGCTGCGGCGATCGGCGGCGTCTCGCTGGCACGCGCCGGCGGCACCAACCACGGTCGCACGATCCGCGTGACCGAGATCGACACCGGCGGCAAGTTCATCAGCATCACCCACACGGAGAAGGGCGGCCCGGGGGACGAGTTCATATTCAGCGCGAACCTCCGCCACGCCGGCCACAAGGTGGGCACGCTGGACGCGATGTGCACGCTGATGCTGCACCAAAAGCTGCTGTGCCAGGGCACCTTCAAGCTGATGGGCGGCACGATCACCGGCACTGCGCTGCTGCCGGCCAACGAGCCCAACGGCAGCACCGATCACATCGCCATCACCGGCGGCACCGGCACCTTCCGGGGAGCGTCCGGTGAGATCCACAGCACGTCGATCAACGACAACGTCAGCAGGGACGTCATCTTCCTCGACTGACCGGCAGGTTGGATCAGGCCCGCCGCCCGACCACGCCGCACGGGCGGCGGGCCCGATCCGAGGCCGTCAGGCGACCTCGCGCAGCTTCCCGGTCTCGACCTCGTAGACGAAGCCCCGCACCGAGTCGGTGCGAGGGATGAACGGGCTGGCCTTGATGCGCGCGATCGACTGGCGCACGTCGGCGTCGAGGTCGGAGAAGGTCTCGGCCGCCCACTCCGGGCGTATGCCCGTGTCCTTCTCGACGGCGCCGCGGAAGTCGTCGTCGCTGAAGGTGAGCATGCCGCAGTCGGTGTGATGGATCAGCACGATCTCCTCGGTGCCCAGCAGCCGCTGCGAGATCGTGAGCGAGCGGATCACGTCGGGGCTCACCGCACCGCCGGCATTGCGGATGATGTGGGCGTCGCCCTCGCTCAGCCCCAGCAGCGCGTACGGGTTGAGGCGCGCGTCCATACAGGCAACGATCGCCACCCGGCGGCCCGGAGGCAGCGGCAGATCTCCCTTGTCGAAGCCGGCGGCGTAGCTCTGTGCGTTTTCGAGCAGCTGATCGGTGTTGCTCACAGCGGCCTCCTTCGGTCGATGGTATGGAGCCAGCATAATCGAGTTTGGATCCAAGATCGGCTCACGTT
>DASUHV010000296.1:0-17799 GCA_036273355.1 Gaiellales bacterium | reverse complement strand
GCAGCTCGGCATGGGCCGCCTGGTTGTGCGCGACGTAGACCTCGAACAGCTCGTCCGCGCGCTCGCCCGCCAGGTTCCGCGCCTGCTGCTCGAGCGTGAGGCCGATCCCGGCCCGCAGCACGTCATCGTCCGGCACCACGCCCAATACCCGCTGCGCGGCGTACCGGAACGAGGCCAGGATCAGCGCCTCGGAGTCGGCCAGCGTGCCGTCGAAGTCGAAAAGCCACACAGAATGCTCGGACATGTGACGGCATCGTAAATCCGATGGTCTGATGCCGGCGTAACGCCCCATATGACCAACCTACGATTCACTCGCACCGCTCTGGTCCTGGCGCTGGTCGGAGCCGTCACGCTTGCAGCAAGCGCCTGTGGCAGCAGCAGCAGCGCCGGCAGCTCGGCCACCCCCGTCACGAAGGCGGCGGGTGGCGGCGGCGGCGCTCCGTCCGGCAAGACGATCGACGTCTCTCTGAAGGACTTCTCGATCGCCGTCGCCTCGACCGGCAGCCTCGCTCCCGGCACCTACACCTTCCACGTCACCAACACCGGCCCCTCCTCGCACAACCTGACCATCAACGGCCCGGGCGTGTCCGACAAGGCCACCCCGACCTTCGCCGCGGGCGGCACGATGGATCTCACCGTCACCCTCAAGAACGGCACCTACGAGCTGTTCTGCTCTGTCCCAAGCCACAAGCAGCTGGGCATGGACACCCACCTCACCGTCGGCAGCGGCGCCGCCGCGGCCGGTGGCGGATCCACGAAGAGCGGCGGTTCATCCTCGAGCGGCAGCACTGCGAGCGGCGGCGGCTGGGCCTGATCCGCTGCGGCCGCTTCCCGCGCCGCTGATCTGGGGCTTCGCCGTCTGCTCAGTCGGCGGACCGCTCGCGCTGCTCGCGGTCGTGCTGCCCGACGCCATCGGCGGCCGTGCGCTGGACTCGGCCGGCCTGGTGCTCCTGGCGGGATCCGCGCTGTTCGCGGCGCCGCTTCTGATCTGGTGGCGCTTCTCCGAGCAGATCGCCTCCTCCGGCGGCCTCTACGCGTTCACCGAGGCGGCGATCGGCCGCCGCGGGGCGATGGTTCAGGGCGGTCTGTGGGTGATCAGCTACGTGCTCTACGTGTCCTACACCGTCACGCAGGTGGTGTACGACCTGCTGCCGGTGCCGTTCCCCGGGGTGCGCGGCCACCAGGCCGCGATCGAGGTGCTGCTGCCGGCCGCGCTGGTGCTGGCGATCGTGCTGGCCGAGCGGGCGGTGCTGTGGGCGATGGCGGCGCTGGCCGTGGCGCAGGTCGCGCTCGTGATCGCGCTGGGCGCCTCGATGCTCGGCCACACCGTGCCCTCGGGCTCGTTCCGGGCCGGCCAGCACCCGGGCGCCGTGGGCCGCGGCATCGCCAACACCTCGCTGCTGTTCCTGTGCGGCGGGCTGCCGTTGTTCCTGGGCGGCGAGGTGGCCGGCGGCGGCCGCTCGCTGCGGCGCGTGATCGCAACCACCATCGCCGGCGTGGCCGCGCTGCTCGTGGTCACCGGCTTTCCGCTGGCCGCGTACGCCGACAGCAGCATCGCCGGCCTGGAGATGCCGGGCTACGTGATCGCGCTGGTCACCTCGGGGCACACCCTGGCGGTGTGGGTGGGAGCCGGCGCGGTCGCGTCGGTGCTGGGCCTGGTGGTGGCCGAGTTCCTGGCGCTGACCAGGCTGCTGCACGCCGTCACCGGCGCCACGATATGGCGCATCGGCCTGATCGTGGGAGCGGTCGCGATCCTGGCAGACATCGCCAGCGTGCCCGACCCGGATGGCGTCTATGACCGCATGATCACGCCCAGCCTGGTCGCGCTCTACCTGTCGCAGCTGATCGTATTCGCGGGATACGGCCGGTACGTTCACAGGCGCGGGCGCCTGGGGCCGCTCGACCTGACGGTCGTGCTGATCTCGTGCGCGCTGATGGTGTTCGGGCTGGAGGTCGTGATCAGCCAGCAGACGCTGATCTGACTGGTACCGTGGGCGCGTGACCGCGCCCCGCACGCTGCTCCTGATCCGACACGGCGAGACGGTCTGGAACGCGGAGCGGCGGTTCACGACACACAGCGACGTACCGCTCAGCGAGGTCGGCCTCGAGCAGGCCGGCGCAGCAGCGGCGGCGCTCGCAGCCACCGACATCGATCGCATCTACAGCTCGCCCCTGCGCCGGGCACGCGTGACGGCCGAGATGATCGCCGCACGCCAGCCGGGCCGGCCGGCGGTGGTCGTCGACGAGCGGCTGATCGAGGTCGACGCCGGGCCGTTCGAGGGGATGACCGGCGACCAGCTGCGGTCGGGGCCGATGGCCGACGACTACGCCCGCTGGCACACCAACGTCGATCCCCACTTCCCCGAGGGCGCGGAGACGTTCGACGCCGCGCTGACCCGGGCGGCCGCGTTCCTTGACGAGCACGCCGGCGAGACGGGCACCACGCTGGTGGTCAGCCACGGCTCGCTGACACGGCTGATCGTGTCCAGCTACTTCCTGGGCGGACCGCCTCCGCTGCACCGGCACCTGTGGCTGGACAACTGCCGGATGGCGGTGGTCGAGTGGCGCGGCGGCCTGCCCAAGATCACCGGCTTCAACGTAACGCCCCCGTAGCGCTAGAGGCTCCAGCGACCGAGCGCCTCGATGCCCAGCGTGCTGGTCAGGTCGAGGTGGATCGGCGTGATCGCGATCTTGCCCTCGGCGATCGCCCGGAAGTCGGTGCCGGGCTCGTCGTGGTAGGAGGGCTCGTCGCCGTAGATGCGGTAGCGGCGGTGCCCGGCCGCGTCGGCCTCCTGCTCCAGCGTGTCGGCGTAGATGCGCTTGCCCAGCCTGCCCACCGCCACCCCGTCCGGCTGGGACGGCACGTTCACGTTCAGCACGGTGCCGGCCGGCAGCCCGTGCTCGATCACGCGCCCCACCAGCTCGGCCAGGAAGTCGGCCGCCGGCCCGAAGTCGTAGTCCTCGTGCCTTCGGAAGTCGGAGCCCGACGCCGTGGGCGCGCCCTGCGAGATCGCGATGCCCTGGATGCCCAGCAGGATGCCCTCGAAGGCCGCCGCCACCGTGCCCGAGTAGGTGACGTCGTCGCCCAGGTTGTAGCCGTAGTTGATGCCGGACACGATCAGGTCGGGCCGCTCGCCGACCAGCCCCAGCTCGCCGAAGCGGACGCAGTCGACCGGCGTGCCGTCCGTCGCAAAGCCGGTGCTGCCGTCGCGCAGTTCGACCTCGGCCACGGTCAGCGGGCGGTCGATGGTGATGCTGCGCGCCGAGCCGCTGCGGTTGGAGTCGGGAGCGATCACGGAGACGCTGCCGTGCCGCTCGAGCGCCTGCTTGGCCTCGAACAGGCCGCGCGAGGTGATGCCGTCGTCGTTGGTGAGCAGGATGTGCACCGGGCCTCAGTCTACGGGGGGCCGTAGTCGACCCCGACCAGGGTCAGCCCCTGCGGCGGCGCGGTGCGGCCGGCGTCGCTGCGGGGGCGGCCCTCGAGCAGCCGCCGGAAGCGCTCCGGGTCCGGGTGCTCGAGCATCGTCCCCACCAGCACCCGCACCATGTGGCGCAGGAACGCGTTGGCGGTGATCCGGAACTCGTACCGGCCGTCCGCGTGCGACCAGGCGGCGGCCAGCACGGTTCGCTCGAAGAACACGTGCTTCGTCTCGGTGGGCGTGAAGGCGCGGAAGTCGTGGCGGCCCACGATTGCCTCAGCGCAGGCCGCCAGCGCAGGGTCGTCCATCCTGCGCACACGGTGCAGCTGGAAGCGGGCCAGGAACGGGTCGGCCGCGGGCGCGGTCTCGATCCGGTAGACGTAGCTGCGCGAGATCGCGTCCGCGCGCGCGTCGAAGCCGTCCGGCGCCTGCACCAGGTCGCGCACGGCGATGTCGGCGGGGAGCTTGCTGTTCACCGCGCGCTCCTGCAGCATCCGGACGGCGTCGAACGAGACCACGTTCGCGGCCGCGTGCACGCCCGCGTCGGTGCGGCCGGCCACGCGCAGGTCGACGCCGCCCATCGCGGCGGACACCGCAGCCGACACGGTCGGGACATCCGGCTGTGGTGCCCAGCCGCTGTACGCGGTGCCGTCGTAGGCCACCGTCGCGCGCAGGCGCATCAGCCCGGCGGGCCCACGCGGAAGTCGTGCAGGGCCGCGGCGAACGTGCTGCGCAGCCCGTCGAAGGCGGCGTCCGGCGCCGAGGCGACGATCGCGTAGCCGACGTCGTCGACCAGCAGGCACCACACGCGCTGGCGCATGACGCGGTCGTCGTAGCGCCAGCGGTAGGTGCGCCGCACCGCCGCGTGGCCGGCGACCGTCGTCTCGCGGTCCTCCAGCAGGTCGATCCCCTCGAAGCCGGCGCGCACCGCGGCGTCCTGCATCGCGGCATACCGGGCCAGCGTGGTGCCGCCGTCGACCTCGTCCATGGTCACGACCAGCGAGGGCGAGCCCTCGCCGTCGTCCGGACCGACGTAGGTCAGCACCGAGCGGTCGACCCAGCCCGGCGGCAGGCCGAGGGAGACGCTACGCGCGGGCGACCGGCTCGTGGTCAACGAGCTCGATGTAGGCCATCGGCGCGGCGTCGCCCTGCCGCGGGCCCAGCTTGACGATGCGCGTGTAGCCGCCCGGGCGCTCGGTGAAGCGGGGGGCGACCTCGTGGAACAGCCGGTGCACGCTGTCCTTGCTGCGCAGGTAGGCGACCGCCTGCCGCTGGGCCGCCACGTCGCCCGGGTCCTTGCGGGCGAGCGTGATCAGCTTCTCCGCGATCGGCCGCAGCTCCTTGGCCTTGGCCTCGGTGGTCTTGATGCGGCCGTGCTCGAACAGCGAGCCCGCCATGTTCGAGAACAGGGCCTTGCGGTGAGACGCGTCGCGCCCCAGCTTGCGGCCTTTGCGGCGGTGCCTCATTGCCTACTCGGCTCCCCGCAGCGTGAGACCGTGAGCGGCCAGGGTCTCCTTGACCTCTTCGATCGACTTCTTGCCGAAGTTCGGGATGGCGGCCAGCTCGGCCTCGGTCTTGGCGACCAGGTCGCCGATCGTCTCGATGCCGACCCGCTTCAGGCAGTTGTAGCTGCGCACGCCCAGCTCCAGCTCCTCGATCAGGATGTTCTCCATGCCGTGGGCGCTGGGGGCGGCCACCTCGGCGCCGCCGCCCTCGGGGCGGATCGCCAGCTCGGCGGCGTCGATGTCGGTGAAGATCGACAGGTACCGGATCAGCAGCTCGGCGGCGTCCTTGACGGCGTCCTTGGGCGTCATCGAGCCGTCGGTGGTGACCTCGAGCTTCAGCTTGTCGAAATCGGTGCGCTGCCCGACACGGGCGGCATCGACGTCGTAGGAGACGCGCCGCACCGGCGAGAAGATCGAGTCCACCGGGATCACGCCGATCGTGGTCTCGGGGCCCTTGTTGCCGTCGGCGGCGACATATCCGCGGCCGCGGGCGATGGTCAGCGTCATCTCGAACCGGGCACCCGCGCCGAGGTTGCAGATCTCGAGGTTCGGGTTCAGGATCTCGAGGTCGGCGGGCGCCTCGATGTCGGATGCGCGCACCACCCCAGGGCCGTCCTTCTGCACCTGCACCTCGACCTCGCCCGACTCGCCGTGCAGCTTGCAGATCAGGTTCTTGAGGTTGAGGATGATGTCGGTGACGTCCTCGCGGACGCCCGGCACCGAGGTGAACTCGTGGGCGACGCCCTCGATCTTGACCGAGGTGACGGCGGCACCCTCCAGCGCGGACAGCAGCACGCGCCGCAGGCTGTTGCCGAATGTGTATCCGAAGCCGCGATCGAGCGGCTCGACGACGAACGTGCCGGACTGGTCGCCGACGTCTTCGGATGTGATCTTGGGAATGAAATCAAGCATGTTTGTGCAATCGCCCCTTGGTTCTTACTTGGAATAGAGCTCGACGATCAGCTGTTCCTGCACCGGCGTGTCGATGTCCACGCGGTCGGGAAGCCGAAGCACCTTGCCCGTGAGATTGTCATGGTCGGCCTGCAGCCACGGCGATACCGACGCGGTCAGGTCTGTGGCGTCGGTGACCGTCGCCTTGGCGGCGGCGGCCTCGCGCAGCGCGATCACGTCGTCCTCTCCGACCTGGAAGGACGGGATGTTGACGCGCTTGCCGTTCACCTCGAAGTGCCCGTGGCGCACGAGCTGGCGGGCCTGCGAGCGAGACGCCGCGAACCCGAGCCGGTAGACGACGTTGTCGAGCCGCAGCTCCAGCATCCGCAGCAGGTTCTCACCGGTGATGCCGCTGCGCTGGCTGGCCTTCTCGTAGTACGAGCGGAACTGCCGCTCGAGGATGCCGTAGTAGCGGCGCGCCTTCTGCTTCTCGCGCAGCTGCAGCAGGTACTCGGACTGCTTGGTGCGGCCGCGGCCGTGCTCGCCCGGCGGGTAGGCCCGGCGCTCGATGGCGCACTTCTCGGTCAGGCAGCGCTCACCCTTGAGAAACAGCTTCATGTTCTCGCGGCGGCACTGCTTGCATTTGGGTCCGATCATTCGAGCCATGGCCTAGACCCTCCGCCGCTTGCGCTGGCGCACGCCGTTGTGGGCCTGCGGCGTCACGTCCTTGACGCCCATCACCTCGAGGCCGGCGGCCTGCAGCGACCGGATCGCGGTCTCACGCCCGGAGCCGGGGCCCTTGACGAATACCTCGACCTTCTGGAGGCCGTGCTCCATACCCTCACGGGCGGCGGCGTCGGCCGTCACCTGCGCCGCGAACGGCGTCGACTTGCGCGACCCCTTGAAGCCGACGGCGCCGGCGCTCTTCCACACGATCACGTTGCCCTCCTTGTCGGTGAGGGCGACGAGCGTGTTGTTGAACGAGGTCTTGATGTGCGCCTGGCCGATGGCAACGTTCTTGCGGGCCTTGCGACGGACGCGGCCGCGGGTGCCGCCTCTACGTGGTGCTGGGGGCATTCAGTCCTTTCCGATTTCAATGACGCGAAAACTCACGGCTACTTCTTGCGCTGCTTGCCGACGGTCTTCTTCGGCCCCTTGCGGGTGCGCGCGTTGGTGCGGGTGCGCTGGCCGCGCACGGGCAGGCCGCGGCGGTGGCGAACGCCCCGGTAGCAGCCGATCTCCATCAGGCGCTTGATGTTCTGGGAGCGCTCGCGGCGAAGGTCGCCCTCGACCGTCAGCGACGCATCGATGTGGTTGCGGAGGCGCGCCACCTCTTCCTCGGTCAGATCGCGCACCTTGGTGTCGGGGTTGAGGCCGAGCTCCTTCAGCACCTTGTTCGAGGTGGAACGGCCGATCCCGAAGATATAGGTGAGGCCGATCTCGACGCGCTTCTCACGCGGGATGTTGACGCCTGCAATGCGTGCCATATCGAGCCTCCCTTATCCCTGTCGCTGCTTGTGGCGCGGATTGGTGCAGATCACGAGCACGTTGCCGTGCCGGCGGATGATCCGGCACTTCTCGCACATCGTTCTCACGCTCGGTCGAACCTTCAACTGAGGACTCCTTGGGGACACGCCCCTCCACGGGGCAAAAACGGCCGCGGGCATACGCATTCACCCCGCCGGGCAAACGAGAATCCTATCATCCCGTCGCAACTTGCCGCGCGGTTGACCGGGGTGTCAGCACCCGCGGACCGGCCTCCGTCACGGCCACAGTGTGCTCGATGTGCGCGGCCAGGCTGCTGTCGTCGGTATAGACGGCCCAGCCGTCCTCGCCGCTGACCACACCCCAGCTGCCGGCGGTGATCATGGGCTCGATCGCGAACACCATCCCGGGGGCAAGCCTCGGCCCGCGGCCGGCCGGCCCGTAGTTGGGGATCTGCGGATCCTCGTGCATGCTGCGCCCGACGCCGTGGCCGACCAGCGCGCGGACGACGCCGAAGCCGTTTGCCTCGACCACCTCCTGCACAGCGTGCGAGATGTCGCCCAGCCGGTTGCCGGGACGGCACTGCGCGATGGCGGCGTCGAGGCTCTTCTGGCAGACATCGATCAGCGCGTAGGCCTGCTCGGAGACGGTCCCGATCGGGATCGTGATGGCCGAGTCGGCCACGAAGCCGTCGAGCGTCACGCCCACGTCCACCGACAGCAGGTCGCCGCCCTTCAGCCGGTAGGCGCCGGGGATGCCGTGCACGATCATCTCGTTGGGCGAGGCGCAGATCGACCCGGGGAAGCCACGGTAGCCCTTGAAGGTGGGCACGCCGCCGCGCGAGCGGATGTACTCCTCGGCCAGGGCGTCCAGCTCTCCGGTGGTGACGCCCTCGCGGGCGCTGGCCTCCATCAGCTCCAGCGTCGAGGCGACCACCCGGCCGGCCCGCGCCATGATCTCGATCTCGGCTGCGGTCTTGCGAACGATCATGAGCCATCCCCCAATCGGGCCAGCAGCGCATCGATCTCAGCGGAGACCTGCTCGCGGGTGCCTCCGGCGTCGATGAACACGACCAGGCCGGCCGCGTCGTAGTGGTCCACCACCGGTTTCGCCGCCTCCACCCACTGCTTCTGGTAGCGGGCGCGGATCACCGGCTCGGTGTCGTCGTCGCGCTGATAGAGCTCGGAGCCGTCGATGTCGCAGGTGCCGGGGGTCTTCGGCGGTGCGCTGACCAGGTGGTAGACGTGCTCCGCCTGGCGGCAGACGCGACGCCCGCCCACCCGCTCCAGCAGCTGCTCCAGGCCCAGCTCGAACACCGGCACCGACGAGATGTCGCGGCCCAGCTCGGCCAGCATCGAGTCCAGGGCCTGGGCCTGGGCGAGTGTGCGCGGGAAGCCGTCCAGGATGAACCCGCCCTCGGTGTCCGGCGCCGACAGCCGCTCGCGGAACATGCCGATGATCACGTCGTCGGGCACGAGGTCGCCGCGGGCCATGATCTCCTTGGCCACCAGCCCCAGCTCGCTCCCGTCTCGCACAGCCTCACGCAGCATGTCGCCGGTGGCGATGTGGGCGAGCCCGTGCAGCGGCGCCACGCGCGCAGCCTGAGTGCCCTTGCCGGCCCCGGGCGGGCCCATGAAGATCAGGTCGAGAGGCACCTGCGGCCTACTTCAGGAAGCCCTTGTAGCTGCGCATCGAAAGCTGCGACTCGATCTGTCGCATGGTGTCGATGGCAACGCCGACCACGATCAGCACGGAGGTTCCGCCCAGCGCACGCGCGGTGGCCGTGCTGAACCCGCCGAACTTGATGAACAGCGTCGGCGCGGCGGCGACGGTGGCCAGGAACAGCGACCCGGCCACGGTCAGGCGCACCAGCACCGACTCGAGGTACTGCGCGGTGGGGCGGCCGGGGCGGATGCCGGGGATGAAGCCGCCGTACTTCTTGAGGTTGTCGGCCTGCTCGAGCGAGTTGAACACCACCGCCACGTAGAAGAAGGTGAACGCGAAGATCAGCAGCGACTCGCCGATGATGTAGGGCCACGACGTGAACTGGAACCACTGCGCAACCCTCGGGCCGAGCGTGCCCGGCAGCAGGCTGGCCACGGTCGCCGGCAGGATCATGATGGCCGAGGCGAAGATGACGGGGATGACGCCGGCCATGTTCACCCGCAGCGGCAGGTAGGTGCTGCCGCCCGAGGTCATCCGCCGCCCGACCATGCGCTTGGCGTACTGGATCGGGATCTTGCGGATCCCCTCCTGCACGTAGACGACGCCGGTCACGACCGCCAGGATCACGATCGGCAGCGACAGCTTCTCGAACCCGGAGCCGTTCCACCAGGCGTTGATGCCGGCCGGGGCGCTGGTCAGGATCGACGAGAAGATCAGCAGGCTCATGCCGTTGCCGATGCCCTTCTGGGTGATCAGCTCGCCGATCCACATCAGCAGCGTGGCGCCGGCGGTGAGCGTCATGACCACGAGCACGTAGCTGCGCAGCGAGTGGTCGACCAGCACGTTGCCCAGGCTGGTCGCGCCCAGCAGGCTGGAGTTGTTCGCGAATGCGTAGGCGTAGCCCAGGGACTGGGCGGCGGCCAGGGCGACGGTCAGGTAGCGGGTGTACTGCGTGATGCGCCGCTGGCCCAGCTCGCCCTCCTTCTGCAGCGCCTGCAGGGAGGGGAACACCGGCGTCATGACCTGCAGGATGATCGACGCCGTGATGTAGGGCATAATGCCCAGCGCGAAGATCGAGAGCCGGCTGAGGCCGCCGCCGGAGAAGGTGTTCAGCAGGTTCAGGAAGCTGGAGCCGCCGACGTTGATCGCGTCGGGGTTGACGGCCGGTGCCGGCAGGTGCGAGCCCAGCCGGTAGATCGCCAGCATCGCCGCCGTGAACAGCAGCTTCGTGCGCAGGTCGGGGACGCGCCAGGCGTTGAGGAAGTTCTCGAGCATCAGATGGTTGATTCCATGGAATGCGTGGATGCTGGGCGCAGGATGGGGCGCGCTGGACGCCGGGAGCGTCCGCAGGGCAGGCTGGGATTGTCCTGGTCAAGGACGATCGCGGCGTCCAGCGTGTCCCAGACCAGATCCAGCGCCGCGTAGTTCATGGACTCAACCATCTAACTCCGTAGTCTCACCCTCGTCGTCGGCCCCGTCCGTGGCCTCGGCCACGGGCTCGTCCTCGGCGGGCGATTCGTCAGCCTCGGGCTCGGCGGGTGCCTCCTCGTTCGCCTCCGGCTCAGCCTCGGGCTCGGCCTGCTCGGCCTCGGGCGCCTTCTTCTGCTTCGGCTTGGGCGCCGCCTCGGCCTCGGGCTGCTCCTGCTCGGCGGCCGCGGGCGCCTTGGCCCGCCGCTTCTTGGGCTTGGCGTCGGGGTCGGGCTGCGGTCCGACCAGCACGACGCTGCCGCCGGCGCCCTCGATCAGCTCGACCGCCTTCGCCGAGAAGCGATGCGCGTGGACGGTCAGCTTGACCGTCAGCTCGCCGCTTCCCAGCACCTTGATCGGGTGCTTCAGGGAGCGCACCACGCCGGCCTGCTTGAGCAGCTCCGGGGTGACCTCGGTGCCGGCCTCGAACCGCGCCAGCTCACGCACGTTCACCGGCGTGGTGTGGGTGCGGAACGGGCCCAGCGGCATCGACTTTCTGTGGTTGGGGCCGCGCAGCTTGCCCAGCCGCATGTACAGCGGCATCTGTCCGCCTTCGAAGCCCGGGCGCATGCTGTGGCTGCCCGACCGCGACTTCTGGCCCTTCTGACCGCGCCCGGAGGTCTTGCCGCTGCCCGAGCCGTGGCCGCGGCCGACCCGCTTGCGCTCGCGGTGGCTGCCCTCGGCCGGCTTCAGTGTGTGCAGGTTCAGTTCACTCATCGTTCTCGACCTTCACGAGCGAGGCCACCTTGCGCAGCATTCCCTGCAGCACGGGTGAGTCCTCGTGGACCGACGACTGGTTGATCCTGCGCAGCCCCAGCGCCCGCATCGTGCCACGGTGCTCGGGCCGGGTGCGGATGGTGCTGCGCACCTGGGTGATGCGGAGCTTGGCCATCAGGCGCCCTCGGCCGCTGCAACGGCGGCTGCCTCGACGGCGGCGGCCTGCTCGGCGACCACCTCGGAGTGGGGCTTGATCACCTCGGCCACCGTCTTGCCCCGGAGCTTCGCCACCTCCTCCGGTCGCTTCAGGTTCTTGAGCCCGTCCACCGTCGCCATCAGCAGGTTGATCGGGTTGGCCGTGCCCAGCGACTTGGCCAGGATGTCGCGCACCCCGCCCAGCTCCAGCACGGCGCGCACGCCGGCGCCGGCGATCACGCCGGTGCCCTCGCTGGCCGGCTTCAGCATCACGCGGCCGGCGCCGTAGCGCCCGACCGTCTGATGCGTGATCGTGGTCTTGTACTTGGGCACCTGGAACATGTTCTTCTTGGCGTCCTCGACCGCCTTGGCGATCGCCGAGGGCACCTCGTTGGCCTTGCCGTAGCCGACGCCGACGCGGTCGACCTCGTCGCCCACCACCACCAGCGCGGTGAACGAGAAGCGCCGGCCGCCCTTCACCACCTTGGCCACGCGGTTGATCTTGACCACGCGCTCCTGGAGCTCGCGGGTGTCACGTTCGTTTCGAGCCATCAAAACTCGAGTCCCCCTTCGCGGGCGGCGTCTGCGAGCGCCTTCACCCTGCCGTGGTAGAGATAGCCGCCGCGATCGAACACGACAGTTTCGATGCCGGCCGCCTTCGCGCGCTCGGCGATCAGCTTGCCGACAGCGGCCGGCGCGTCGGCGCGCGACGTCTTGACCAGCTGCTTCTCGCCGCTGGACGCCGCCGCGAGCGTGTGGCCGGCCTCGTCATCGATCAGCTGTGCGTAGATGCGCGCGTTGCTGCGGTACACGGCCAGGCGCGGCCGCGCGGCCGTCCCCGACAGCTTCGCACGCACCCGGCGATGCCGCCGCTGCCGTGCCTGTTCCTTCGTCTGAACGCTCATGCCCGCTTACCGACCTTCCTGACAACGTGCTCGTCCGCATACCTGATGCCCTTGCCCTTGTAGGGCTCCGGCGGGCGCCATTTGCGGATCTGGGCGGCGACCTCGCCGACCACCTGCTTGGAGATGCCGCGCACAACGATCTGGGTCGGCTGCGGCACCTCGAAGGTGACTCCCTCGGGCGCCTTCACCGACACCGGATGGCTGAATCCCAGCTGCATCTCGAGATCGCTGCCGCGCAGGGCGGCACGATAGCCGACGCCCTGGATCTCGAGCCGCTTCTCGAACCCGTCGGTGACGCCGGTGACCATGTTTGCGACCAGCGAGCGCGTCAGCCCGTGCAGGGCGCGGTGATCGCCACGGTCGCTCGGGCGCGACACCAGCAGCGTGCCGTCGTCGAGCGTGACCGTCATGTCGGGGCTGACGCGCTCCGACAGGGTGCCCTTGGGCCCCTTCACGGTCACGCTGCCGCGCCCGATCTCGACATCGACACCGGATGGCACTGTGATGGGTTTTCGTCCGATACGGCTCATCGATTCACCACACGTAGCAGAGCACCTCGCCGCCGACGCCCGCCTCCTGGGCCTGGCGGCCGGTGACGACGCCGCTCGAAGTTGACAGAATCGCGACGCCCATCCCGCCCAGCACCTTGTGGGGGCGGTCCTTGCGCGCGTAGATGCGCCGGCCCGGCTTGGACACGCGCTTGAGGCCGGAGATCACGCGCTCGCGGTTGGCACCGTACTTGAGCGTCACCACCAGCGTGTCGTGCACCTCGCCCTTGTCCACCTTGAAGCCCTCGATGTAGCCCTCCTGCTCGAGGATGCGCGCGATCTCCCTGCGCATGCCGGAGCTGGGCATCTCGACGTACTGGTGGAGCGCCAGGTTGGCGTTCCGGAGGCGCGTCAGCATGTCTGCGATCGGATCGGTGATCATCTGCTCACCAGCTGCTCTTGGTCATGCCCGGCACCACACCCTGGTGCGCGAGCTCGCGGAGACAGATCCGGCAGACGCCGAACTTGCGGTAGTAGCCGCGGGCGCGCCCGCAGCGTGCGCAGCGGTTGTAGGCCCTGGTCGGATACTTCGCCGGGCGCTGCTGCTTGACCCTCAGTGATTCCTTAGCCATCTAGAAACGTCCCTCGTCGGTCGCGAACGGCATGCCCATGGCGCGCAGCAGTTCGCGCGCCTGGTCGTCCGTTGCTGCTGAGGTGGTGATCGTGATAGTCAAGCCACGCACCTCATGGATGTCGTCGTAGTTGATCTCGGGGAAGATGATCTGCTCGCGCACGCCCATCGAGAAGTTCCCGCGGCCGTCGAACGAGCCCGGGTTGATCCCGCGGAAGTCGCGGATGCGCGGGAGTGCGATCGCCATCAGGCGGTCGTAGAACTCGTACATGCGATCGCCGCGCAGCGTCACCTTGCAGCCGATCGGCATGCCCTCGCGCAGCTTGAAGCCGGCGATCGAGTTCTTCGCGCGCGTGATCACGGGCCGCTGGCCGGCGATGGTGGCCAGCTGCTCGGCGGCGTCGTCCAGCGCCTTGGCGTTGGTC
The DNA here is from genome assembly GCA_036273355.1 of Gaiellales bacterium. GTDB lineage: Bacteria > Actinomycetota > Thermoleophilia > Gaiellales > JAICJC01 > JAICYJ01. Next base: position 4,006 of record DASUHV010000296.1, on the reverse strand, counting down.
TTCGCCTCACCCACGCCCATGTTCAGGGTGATCTTGGTGATCCGGGGCACGGCCATCATCGAGGACAGGCCCAGCGACTCCTGCAGAGCCGGCCGGATCTCGTCGAAATATCGCTCCTTCAGGCGCGGAGTCGGCGCTTCAACGGTGCTCATCCGTCGATGTCCTTCCCGCAGGCACGGCACACGCGCACCTTGCTGCCGCCGTCGGTGAACCGGTAGCCCACCCGCGTCGGCTTGCCGCAGGAGGGGCAGACCAGCTGCACGTTGGACAGGTTCAGCGGCGCCTCCTTCTCGATCACTCCGCCGGGGATCACCTGCTGGTTGGTCGAGTTGCGCGGCGCCGGACGCGGCTTGGTGTGCCGCTTGATCATGTTGACCTTCTCGACCACGACGCGGCCGCGCTCCGGTAGCACGCGCACGACCGTGCCGCGCTTGCCCGAATCCTTGCCGGCGATCACCTGCACGGAGTCGCCCTTCCTGATCTTGACCTTTGCGTCTGCCAATGTCCTACAGCACCTCGGGCGCGAGCGAGACGATCTTCATGAAGTTGCGCTCGCGCAGCTCGCGCGCAACCGGGCCGAAGATGCGGGTCCCGCGGGGGTTGCGCTGGTTGTCGATGATCACTGCGGCGTTCTCGTCGAAGGCGATGTACGTGCCGTCCTCGCGGTGGTGCTGCTTCTTGGTGCGCACCACCACGGCCGTCACCACCTCGCCCTTCTTGACGCTGCCGTTCGGGGTCGCCTGCTTGACGGTGCCGACGATGATGTCGCCGACCCCGGCATAGCGGCGCTTGCTGCCGCCCTTGATACGGATGCAGAGCAGCTCGCGAGCGCCGGTGTTGTCGGCCACGCGAAGCCTGGTCTCCACCTGGATCACTTCGCCACCTCGACGATCTCGGCGACGCGCCAGCGCTTGGTCTTGGACAGCGGCCGCGTCTCCACGAGACGGACGATGTCCCCGGACTTGGCGCTGCCGGCCTCGTCATGGGCATGCAGGCGGATCGAGCGGCGCATCATCTTCTTGTACTTGGGATGCGGCTTGAGGATGTCGACGCGCACGACCACCGTCTTGTCCATCTTGTCGGACACGACGATGCCGCGGCGCTCCTTGCGCCGGCCCCGCTCTTCGGTTGTGGTCTCGTTCTCGCTCATGACGCCTGCACTTTCTGGGCCGCGGCGCGCTCGTGGGAGAGCGTCAGCAGCCGGGCAATATCTCGCTTGGCACGGTGCAGCGCGGCCGGGTTCTCGAGCGCCCCGGTGGCGTGCTGGAACCGCAGGTTGAACAGCTCCTGGCGCGCCTCACCGAGGCGGCGCTCGAGCTCGTCGTCGGTCAGCTCTCGGATCTCACTGGCCCTCAAAGAGATCACCCTCCCGCGTTACGAACTTGGACCGGACCGGGAGCTTCATCGCCGCCAGCCGGATCGCCTCGCGTGCCAGCGGCTCGGGCACGCCCGCCAGCTCGAACATCACGCGCCCGGGCTTGACCACGGCCACCCAGTGCTCGGGCGAGCCCTTGCCGGAGCCCATGCGCGTCTCGGCCGGCTTGGCCGTGACGGCCTTGTCCGGGAAGATGTTGATCCAGACCTTGCCGCCGCGCTTGATCTTGCGCGTCATCGCGATACGGGCCGCCTCGATCTGCCGGTTGGTGACCCAGCCCTGCTCCATCGCCTTCAGCCCGTACTCGCCGAACTGCACGCGGGTGCCGCCCTTGGCCAGGCCGGTTCGGCGTCCGCGATGCGGCTTGCGGTACTTGGTTCGCTTTGGCAGCAGCACTACGCGTCACCACCCTCGGGCGCTTCGGGGGCGGCCTCCTCGGCGGCGGGCTGCTCGGCCTTCTCGGCAGCGGGCTTCTCGGCCGCGGCCTTCTCGGCGGCGGGCTTCTTCGCAGCCGGCTTCTTTGCGGCCGGCTTCTTGGCCTGTGCCTTCTTGGGCGCGGCCGGCTCGGCCACGGTCGCCTCGGCGGCCGGCTCCTCCGTCACAGCGGCTGCCTCAGGAGCAGCGGTTTCGGGAGCAGCCGCCTCGGGTGCAGCGGTTTCAGGAGCAGCCGTCTCGGGAGCAGCCGCCTCAGGAGCAGCCGCCTCGGGAGCAGCCGCCTCAGGAGCAGCCGTCTCAGGAGCAGCCGTCTCAGGAGCAGCAGCCTCGCGAGCAGCCGCCTCGCGAGCAGCCGCCTCGGGAGCAGCCGCCTCGGGAGGAGCCGTCTCGGGAGTGGCGGTTTCGGGCGTTGCAGCCTCGGGAGCAGCGGGAGCGGCCTGGGGGCGCGGACGCGCGCGACGGCCGCCGGCACCGGCATTCGGATCGCCGCTCTGGGCGGGGTCGTTCTGACCCTGGCGCGGGCGCCGGCCACGGCCACCACCGCCGTCGCGGCCACCACCGGCACCGCCGCCGCCACTGCGGCGCTGGGGTCGTGCGGGTCCTAGCTGCTCGGCATCGCCGGGCCGGCCGCCGCGCCGGCGGCGCGTGTCGACCTCGCCCAGGCGCGTGCCTGCGGCGTCCCGCTCGAAGCCCTCGGGCATGATCTCGCCCTTGTTGATCCAGACCTTGACGCCGATCCGGCCGAAGGTGGTCTTGGCCTCGGCGAAGCCGTAGTCGATGTCGGCGCGGAGCGTGTGCAGGGGCACGCGGCCCTCGCTGTAGCTCTCGGTGCGCGACATCTCGGCACCGCCCAGGCGGCCGCCGCAGCGGATCTTGACACCCTGCGCGCCGGAGCGCATCGACGAGCTCAGCGAGCGCTTCATGGCGCGGCGGAACGAGACGCGGTTCTGGAGCTGCTCGGCGATCGACTGCGCGACCAGCTTGGCGTCGAGCTCGGGGCGCTTGATCTCGGTGATGTTGACCTGCACGGCCTTGCCGGTCATGTCGTGCAGCTCCTTGCGGAGCGCGTCCACCTCGGAGCCGGACTTGCCGATCACGATGCCCGGGCGGGCGGTGTAGATGTCGACGGTGACCTTCTGCTTGTCCTTGCGGATGTGGATGTCCGACAGCCCGGCATGCGAGAGCTTGCCGTAGATGTGGTCACGGATCTTGAAGTCCTCGGACAGATAGCCCGAGAAGTCCTTGCTGGTCGTGAACCAGTTCGACTTCCAGGTGTGGATGATGCCGACGCGCAGGCCGCCGGGATGAACCTTGTGGCCCATTACGAATCGGCCTCCTTGCTGTCGTCAACGGTGTCTGTGTCGGATGGTTCTTCGCTGGCGGGCTCGGGCTCCGGCTCCGGCTCCGGCTCGGGCTCCGGTTCGGGCTCGGCTGCAGCCTCTGCCTCCGGCTCCGCCTCGGCCTCGGCGGCCTCCGGCTCGGCCTTCGCGGCCGGCTTGCGCCGTCGCTTGGGCTTGGCCTCGGCCTGCTCGTCGGCGGCGGTCTCCTCGGCCGACTCGGGCTCGGTTGCCGTCTCCTCGGCCGCGGTCTCCTCGACCGCCGTCTCGGCGGTGGCCGCCTCGCCCCCGGGCGTGGCGGCCCTGCGGCGGCGCCTCGGCTTCTCGGTCTCGGCCGGCACCTCGTCGGCCGGACGCGGCCGCCGCTCGGGGCGCGGCTTGATCTCGCCGGGCAGCGCCGGGCTGAGCGTGATCGTGATGTGGCAGGTGCGCTTGCGGATGCGGTTCACGCGGCCGCGGGCGCGGGCGCGCCAGCGCTTCAGCGTGGGGCCCTCGTCGGCGTAGGCGTACACGACGACCAGCTCGTCGGCGTCGTGGCCGCTGTTGTTCTCCGCGTTTGCGATCGCCGACTTCAGCACCTTCCCGGCATCGCGGGCGACGGCACGCGTCTGGAACGCCAGGATCGACTGCGCCTCGACCGCGGACTTGCCGCGGATGTGCTCGAGCACCAGCCGCGCCTTGCGCGCAGACGAGCGCACGTAGCGGGCCTGCGCCCTGATCAGCTCCCGTTCCTCAATCACCTGCGGCACGCTCAGCGACCCTTCAGCTTGCTGGTCCGGTCATTGCCATGGCCGCGGTAGGTGCGCGTCGGTGCGAACTCGCCCAGCTTGTGGCCGACCATCGACTCCGATACGAACAC
>DASUHV010000295.1:0-8055 GCA_036273355.1 Gaiellales bacterium | reverse complement strand
CCGCGTGCCCATGGATCCCAGAGGCGCATGACCGTGGTCGGGCGGTTCGCGCCGAGCCCCAGCGGCCTCATGCACCTGGGAAACGCCCGCACGGCGCTCCTGGCGTGGCTGGACGCCCGGGCGCGCGGTGGCGAGATGCTGCTGCGCATCGAGGACCTCGACCGCGAGCGCTGCCGCCCGGAGTACGCCCAGGCGATCCGCGACGACCTGGCCTGGCTCGGCCTCGACTGGGATGCGGAGACCAGGCCGCAGTCGCAGCGCGATCCGGACTACGCCGCCGCCCTGGAGCGGCTGTCGCAGCGGGGGCTGGTGTACGAGTGCTTCTGCACCCGCCGTGAGCTTGCCGCGGTGGCGTCGGCACCGCACGGCAGCGACGACCAGCCCGCCTACCCCGGCACGTGTCGCGAGCTGACGGCCGCGCAGCGCGAGCGGCTGCGGGCTGAGGGGAAACGCCCGGCCCTGCGCGTGCGCATGCCGGAGGGCGCCGTCGAGGTGCGCGACCGGCTCCACGGCAGCGGCCCTCGGCCGGTCGGCGGCGACGTGATCGTGCGCCGCTCCGACGGCCTCTACGCGTACCAGCTGGCGGTGGTGGTCGACGACGCCGCCGATGGCGTGACCGACGTCGTGCGCGGTGACGATCTGCTGGGCTCGACCGCGCGGCAGGTGGCGCTGCAGGAGCTGCTGGGGCTGCCGCAGCCCGCATACGCGCACGTGCCGCTGATGCTCGGGGAGGACGGCCAGCGGCTGGCCAAACGGCACGGCGCCGTGGCCGTCGCCGACCTGCGCGCCGCCGGGGCCACCGCAGGCGAGGTGGTGGGTGCGCTGGCGGGATCGGCCGGCATCGGCGACGGCCAGGCCGCCGCGGCGGCCGAGCTGATCGAGGGCTTCGAGCTGACGCGGGTGGGCCGGCGCCCGTGGCGGCTGGCGCCGGGCACGCCGATCCTGTCGGCTACCTGACATTTGACAGGGGCTCCCGGCGGTGGAAGCCTGCGGTTGATGCGACCCGAGGACTGGTGGGAGGCGCGGCACGCGCGGCTGGTGAAGAACGAGGAGTCGTTCCGCCAGTACAACAATCGCCGGATGGAGCAGGAGCCGGTCGACAGCGACGACGACGAGGAGCCGATCCCGTTCCTCTGCGAGTGCGGCGACTTCACCTGCGTGCAGGCGCTGGTGATGACCGCGGCCGAGTTCGTGGACGCGCACGCGGCCCCCGACCGGTTCGTGGTGCTACCGGGTCACGTGTTCGACGACGTCGAGCGCGTGGTCGAGCACCACGGCGGGTTCGAGGTGGTCGAGAAGCTGGACATGAACGTGGACGAGATGTGGCGCGAGGCGGGCGGCGGCGAGCCTAACCCTTCTTCGGCCAGCTGAGGCTGTTCGCGATCAGGTCGTAGGCCTGCGTGTTGTCGCGGCTGGTGGGCGTCTGCAGCGACAGGATCACGATGTGTCCCTTGTGGAACACCAGGTAGCGGTAGACGCGCAGCGTGTCCTCGGGCGTGTCGGCGGTGGCCGGCTTGTCCTTGGTGAAGACCATTCTGATGGCGGGGTCGCCGTTCAGCTCTGTGGACTTCGGCCGCGACTCGATGTCGAGCACGGTTTTCTTCTTCTGCTGCGCGATCATCGCAGCCCGCACCGGCTTCACCTTGGGCGGGTTCTTGGACTTCCGCGTCGCGATCACGATCGCGTTCCCGAGCTTGGCGATGCGCACGATGCCGCCCTTCTTGGTGACCCTCCAGCCGCCGGGATAGAGCAGCCGGTAGCCGAGCTTGGGATTCGTGTAGGTCTGAAAAAGCGCGCCCGACTTGTCGGTGCCGGCGGCCGGGACGTAGGTGCCCGTGGTGGCACCGGAGGACGGCGGGTGGCTGGCGGTGGGTCCGCTGCCGCCGCTCGATGAGGATGACGACCCGGCACAACCGGTCGCCGCGAGCACCGCGACGGCTGCGATCAGCAGCGCGGGTCGTCGAGCGTCGAGGATGCTCCGGCGCTGCACGTATCCCACGGTACAGGGGATACCACCGGTTGTCTGGATCCCAATCGTTAACTCTCGGTGAGCTTGACCGGGCGCGTTGTGACGGTGCGGTAGGGTCGTCATTCGGCCCACAACGATGAAGGGGGAGTCATGCGCAAGCGATGGATCGCGGTGGCCGTGGCCATGGGGGTGGCGTTCGGCTGTACCGGACTGGCGATGGCCGCGACCGGGTCCAGCTCGTCGCAGCAGATGCGGACGACGCTGCACCTGGTCGAACACCCGATCAACGAGCACGTCGTCGACCTGCCGCCCAAGGGCGATTCGCAGGGCGACCAGTTCCCGTTCTCGAACCTGCTGTTCAACGCGAGCAACACGAGCCAGGTGGGCCGTGACCAGGGCAACTGCATCCGCACGAACCCGGCCCGCGGTGAGTGGCAGTGCAGCTGGACGAACAAGCTCGCCGAGGGTCAGATCACGGTCGAGGGGCCGTTCTACGACACGCGCGACAGCCGGCTGGCGATCATCGGCGGCACCGGCATCTACCGTGACGCGCACGGCGCGATGCTGCTGCATGCGCGGCCGGGCGGCTACGACTTCGTGTTCTCGATCGACTAGGACGCTCGTGCGCGCCCCGGCGCGGTCGCTACTGCGGATGCACGCGCGCGACCGCGCCCGGGGCGAGCGACGCCCAGGGGTCGTCGGCCGGCGGGTGCTCCCAGCCTTCGCCGAGCGCGGCGTTCACCTCGTCCGGGGTCGGCGTCGAGTCGTAGGCCAGCACCACCGGGGCGCCGGACGCGTCCTGCTGGACGCTCTCGACCACGACCGGCCCGACGGCAGGCGTGGTGGGCACGTCGGCCCCGGGCAGCGGTGCGTCGAGCTCTGTCTGGTAGCGAAGCACGGCGGCGTCTTCCTGGTTACCAACCAGTGCGTAGATGTAGGCGGCTTGGGCCATCGTCGTTTCTCCAGTGCATTAAGTGCGCGTACAAGACTCTCAGGATGGAAGTGCCCGCAACGGCACATGCCAAAACACGGTCACGGACCCGGCGGCCCTACAGCTCCAGCATGTTTCCGTCGGGGTCGGTCACGTAGGCGAACGGCAGGCCGGGCGCGTGCTCGCCACGCTGCACCACACGGCCGCCGGCGCGGACGACGTCCTCGACCGCGGCGTCCAGGCTCTGGCCGGGGGCGAGGGAGAGGCCGACGTGGTCGATGCCGCCCCTCCCGTCGGCGGTTTGCTCCGCGTCCAGCACGATCAGGGTGGCTGTGTCGTTGCCCATGAACACCAGGCGGTCGCGGACGCGGAAATGCTCCTCGAGCCCGAAGGCCTCGCTGTAGAACCGCGCGGACCGCTCGTGGTCGGCCACGATCAGGTGCACGTGTCCGATGCCGGCCAGGTCTGCCACGGGCGAAGTATCTACCAGACGTAGATTCAGGGGCTACCTGCACCTAGAGTGAGTGCATGATCCGCATCGCCCGCACCGGAGTGCTCGCAGCACTGCTCGGCGTCGTCCTGGCCGTGCCGGCAGTGGCCGCGTCGGGCACGCTGGCCGTGAAGGTACAGGTGGACAGTGCCGCCGCCTTCAGGCATCCGGCGGTGCTGTACCGCGTAAACCACACCGGCCACCGGGCTCGGTACTACGTCACCACCACCGGCTGGACCGGCGGCAAGACGCTCAACCCCAGGCACGTGACCGTGACGATCAAGCTGGCGAGGGGCGAGGGCGCCATCTACGTGGGCTCGCTGGCCCACCTGCCACAGGCCGGGCCGCTGTTCGCGGGCAGCCGCCCGCCAGGCGGATCGATCACCGTGCACGTGTTCGCGACCGTGCCGAGCGCGGCGGACCTGAACGGCCACGCGCGCACGATCACGCTCGCGATCTCGCTGAACCCCCGCTAGAGCGACCGGCCGCCTCGAACATGCGTTCCCGGTGTACACTTGGTGCATCAAGAAGCGCTCCGGGCATAGTTCCAGCATGGGAAGTTACGACGGCTGGGTGAGCCCGAATCGCAGAGTCAAGACCTGCGAAGCGGGCACCTGCGCCAAGTGCGGCGCCAAGCTCTCAATCTACCGCAAGTCTGGCGAGTTGACCTGCGCGCCGTGCACGGCAGCGACCGCTGCGTACTAGGCGAGCTCGACAGGGTCATCTCATTCGCAGGCGCGCGTCTGATCGGCGAAGTCGATCGAGCCGGTGACGCTGACGCTGGCCGTCCGACAGTTCGGGTCATCTCCCCAGCGGGGGCTGCTGCAGTACCACGTGGAGCTGTTGCGATCCTGAGCGACGCAGACGATGCGTGGACCCGAGCCGAACCTGGCATACGCCGCCCTGGTCACCTGGGATGCGTCCGCCCGGTCGTGAACCTCCGCCACCCATAGGAAGCCGGCGAACGCCACTACCGGTACCACGATGATCCCGATTGGAAGCAGCTTCTTCACGTCACCTCCGAGTGCGTTCGCGTCTGGTGGGTCTGAGTCCTCCATCAGATACGGAACCGGCGTACTTGTGATCCGTGTCGTACTGCGATAGACCTGCCTATGCAACTGCGCAACCCCGACGTCTGAGGAGGGCTCGATGAAGAGCGCCGTCACCATCACCGTCAACGGGGAGCCACGGACGGCCGAGGTCGAGCCGCGGACGCTGCTCGTCCACCTGCTGCGTGAGCACCTGAACCTGACGGGCACCCATGTCGGCTGCGACACGTCCAACTGCGGGGCGTGCACGGTCTGGCTCGACGGCGAGGCCGTGAAGTCCTGCACCCTTCTGGCCGTCCAGGCGGACGGCCGCGAAGTGACGACCATCGAGGGCATCTCCGAGAACGGCGACCTGCACCCGATGCAGTGGGCCTTCCACGAGCACCACGCCCTCCAGTGCGGCTACTGCACGCCCGGCATGGTGATGACCGCGATCAAGCTGCTCGAGGCGAACCCGGCGCCGACCGACGAGGAGATCCGCCACGGGCTCGAGGGCAACCTGTGCCGCTGCACCGGTTACGAGAACATCGTCGCGGCCGTCCGGGCCGCATCGGGGGTGACGGTCTGATGGCGACGACGGCCGAACACGCAAAGGGGATCGGCGTCGCGGCGCTGCGCAAGGAGGATCGCAAGTTCCTCACCGGCCACGGCCGCTTCGTCGACGATCTCAAGCTGCCCGGGATGCTGCACATGGCGATCGTGCGCAGCCAGTTCCCGCATGCCGACATCACCGGGATCGATACGGCCGCCGCGGCGGCCATGCCGGGCGTCACGGCGGTGCTGACCGGAGACGACCTGGAGTTCGCCGCCGGCGTCCCGTGCGCCTCGAACCCCACCGGCGACATGGTCCACCCGGTGCGGCCGCCGTTGGCCAAGGGCCGCGTCCGCCACGTGGGCGAGCCGATCGCCGTCGTGATCGCCGGCGACCGCTACGCCGCCCGCGACGCGGCCGACGCCGTCGAGGTGAGCTACGCGGAGCTGCCTGCTGTGCTCGACGTCGAGGCAGCCCGGGCCGACGGCGCACCGAAGGTGCACGAGGAGCTCGACTCCAACGTGGCCCTCCTGCTCACCCACCGGACCGACGGCATCGACGACGCGTTCTCGAAGGCCGACGTGGTGGTCGAGCACACGATCCGGAACCAGCGCCTGATCCACGTCCCGATCGAGACCCGCGGCGTGGTCGCCGACTGGAACACCGCGAACGACGACCTGGTCGTCTACAGCTCGACGCAGGTGCCGCATTTCCTGCGCACGTTCCTCGCGATCGTCTGCGGGGTGAGCGAGGCCAAGGTGCGGGCGATCGCGCCCGACGTCGGCGGCGGTTTCGGCTCGAAGCTGAACGCCTACGCCGAGGAGTTCATCGCCGCGGCCGCCTCGCGCAAGGTGGGCGCGCCCGTGAAGTGGATCGAGGAGCGCTCCGAGGCGATGCTCGCCACGTGTCACGGCCGGGCCCAGGTCGCGCACATGCAGCTCGCGGCGACGAAGGACGGGAAGGTGCTCGGCATGCGCGCCCACTACGTCCAGGACTACGGCTCGTACCTGCAGATGCTGACGCCGCTGATCTCGCAGCTGACGTTCCTCATGTCTCCCGGCGCGTATGCGATCCCCGAGGTCGACGTCAAGGTGACGAACGTCTACACGAACACGGTGCCGACCGACGCCCTTCGCGGCGCGGGCCGTCCGGAGGCCACCCACGCGATCGAGCGGATGATGGACATCCTCGCCGGTGAGCTCGGCATGAGCCGCACCGAGGTACGCAGGCGCAACTTCCCGGTCGAGTTCCCGTTCACGACGGCGATCGGCCTCATGTACGACTCCGGCGACTACGCCAAGACGCTCGACAGGCTGCTCGAGCTCTCCGACGACAAGGAGACGTTCGAGCGGCGGCGGACGGAGGCGGCCGCGCGCGGCAAGCTGCTCGGCCGCGGCCTCTCCACGTGGGTCGAGGTGTGCGGGTTCGTCCCGTCGGACGTCGCCCGCAACGCGCTCGGGCTGACGCCGGGCGGGTGGGAGAGCTCCACCGTGCGAATGCACCCGACCGGCAAGATCACGGTCATAACCGGCACGTCGCCGCACGGACAGGGGCACGCGACCTCGTGGTCGCAGATCGTCGAGACCGAGCTCGGCGTGCCGTTCGACGACATCGAGGTGATCCACGGCGACACGGCGTTCGCCCCCTACGGGCTCGGCACGTACGGCAGCCGCAGCGTGGCGGTCGGCGGCACGGCGGTCCACCTCGCCGCGAGCAAGGTCCGCGACAAGGCCCGGCTGGTTGCCGCCCAGATGCTCGAGGCATCGCCCGACGACCTGGACTTCGAGGGCGGCGCGTTTGCAGTCAAGGGCAGCCCGGACAAGCGCACCACCATCCAGGAGGTGGCCTTCCGCGCCTGGCAGGCGTTCGGGATGCCTGAGGGCGTGACGCCCGGCCTGGACGAGACGGTCTTCTTCGACCCGCCCAATTGCGTGTTCCCGTTCGGCGCGCACGGATGCGAGGTCGAGGTCGATCGCGAGACCGGGAAGGTCGAGATCACGGGCTACATCGCCGTGGACGACTGCGGCAACGTGATCAACCCGATGATCGTCGCTGGACAGGTGCACGGCGGCGTGGTGCACGGGATCGGCCAGGCCCTCTACGAGATCGCCGAGTACGACTCGGGCGGCCAGCTCGTGACCGGAACGCTGGTCGACTACCTGATCCCGTCGGCCGCCGACGTCCCCCACATCGAGACGTACCGCACCGTCACGCCCTCGCCGACGAACCCGCTGGGGGTGAAGGGGATTGGCGAGGCGGGCACGATCGCGGCCTCGCCGGCGGTCGTGGGCGCCGTGTGCGACGCGATCGGCGTCCGCGACCTTGACATGCCGCTTCAGCCGGAGACGGTCTGGAACGCGATCCAGAAGGGAGGCGCGGCATGATCCCGCGCGCATTCGCATACGAGCGGCCCGAGTCCGTGGCCGACGCGGCCGGCCTCCTGCGCACCCACGGCGACGGCGCTCGCGTCATCGCCGGCGGGCACTCGCTCCTGCCGATGATGAAGCTGCGGCTGGCGGCGCCGGAGACGCTGATCGACATCGGCGGCATCTCCAGCCTGCGCGGCATCTCCGACATGGGCTCGCACATCGTGATCGGCGCGCTCACCCGCCACGTCGATGTGGCGGAGTCGGACCTCGTTCGCTCCGCCTGCCCCGTCCTGGCGCAGGCGGCCGCGAGCATCGGCGACATGCAGGTGCGTAACCGCGGCACGATCGGCGGTTCGCTGGCACAGGCCGATCCCCACGGCGACCTGCCAGCCGTGCTGCTCGCCCTCGACGGGGAGGTGTCGGCCGAGGGCCCGGATGGGCTGCGCACGATCGCCGCCAGCGACCTGTTCCTCGGCTTTCTGACGACGTCGCTGCGCCCGGACGAGATCCTGACCGGCGTGCGCGTGCCGAAGGCGCCGAAGGGGGCGTACGTCAAGTTCAACCGCCGTGCCCAGGACTGGGCGATCGTCGGCGTCGCGGCCGTGGTGGACGGGAGCTCCGCCCGGATCGCGCTCACCGGCGTCGGCCCGGCCCCGGTGCGCGCCGAGGCCGCCGAGCGGGCGTTCTCGGGCGGGAATGCGGCGGAGGCGGCGGA
>DASUHV010000294.1:0-2131 GCA_036273355.1 Gaiellales bacterium | reverse complement strand
GCGCCGGGCGCACCGCCACCAGCTGGTCGCCATCCACACGCAGCGCGGTCGTCTCGCAGGCGATCCCGGCGCCGATCCGGGCCGCCAGCCCGGCGGCCACGTCGGCCGACACCACGCCGGCGCCGAACAGCACCGCGTCGGCCTCCCGGGCCGGGCCTTCGATCGCGTCCACCACCGGCTGCGACAGGCCGCCGGCCAGGGCCGGGTCGTCGGCCACCAGCACCCGCGCGGCGCCGTAGCCGCCCAGGCCGCCGGCCACGCCGTCATCGACGCCCGAGCCGGCCACGAAGGCGGTCACATCGCCGCCCAGCTCTGCCGCCCGGGCCAGCACTCCCAGGCTGTTGGCGTTGAACTCGCCCTGGTCGGTGTGCACGTGTACGAGCAGCTTCACAGCAGCCCCCTCTCGACCAGGATGGCGACCAGCTTCTCGGCCGAGTCACCACCCGAATCCTCGATGGTCACACCGGCCGCCTTGGCCTCCGGCGGCGCCACCGCGCGCACCACGCTGCGGGCGCCGTCGCCGCCCACCCGGCTCGTGTCCAGGCCTGCGTCGGCCGCCGACATCCGGTCCAGCGGCTTGCGCTTGGCGCCCATGATGGCCTTGATGGAGGGCAGGCGCGGGGTGTTGATCGCATCCGACACCGACACCACGGCCGGCAGCGGCGCCTCCACCACGTCGTAGCCGTGCTCGGTCTGGCGCTTGGCCGTGACCCCGCCCGAGCCCACCTCCAGGTGCGCCACCTGGGTCACCAGCGGCCGCTTCAGATGCTCGGCAACGGCCGCCGCCATCACGTAGCAGTCGGCGTCCGCGGCCTGCTGGCCGAGCAGCACCAGCTGCGCGTCCTGGCGCTCGATGACGGCCGCCAGCGCGTAGGCGGTGCCGGCGATATCGGAGCCGGCCAGGGCGTCGTCGATCAGCAGCACCGCCCGGTCGGCGCCCAGCGCCAGCGCCTTGGTCAGCGCCCGCTGGGCCGACTCCGGGCCCATGCACACCGCCACGATCTCGGCCACGTCGGCGCCGCCCTCGCGGATCCGCACGGCCTCCTCCAGCGCGTGGACGTCGAACGGGTTCAGCTCGGAGTCGCCCGACCGGTCAAGCCGGTTGGTGGTTGGGTTGAGGCGCCGCGCCGACGTGGCGCTGGGCACCTCCTTGACACAGACTGCGATGTTCAAGGGTGCGTCCTTCCTTACTTGCCGATGAACGTGGGGTCGCGCTTCTCCACGAATGCGTTCAGTCCCTCGCGGGCGTCGTCGGTGGAGAACATGAGCGAATACAGGTCGGCCTCGTGCACCAGGTTGCCACCGATGTCGCCGTGCAGCGAACGGTTGGTGGCCTCCTTGGCGTAGTACAGCGCGACCGGGCTCTTGGCGGCCATCGCCTGGGCCAGCTCGAACGTGCGCGGCATCAGCTCGGCGGCCGGGTAGATGTGCTGCACCAGCCCGCGCTCGAGCGCCTCGTCGGCGTCGATCATGCGTCCGGTCAGGATCAGCTCCTTGGCGTAGCCGATGTTGGTGGCCCGGGCCAGGCGCTGGGTCGCGCCCCAGCCGGGGATGATGCCGAGGTTGATCTCGGGCTGGCCAAAGTGCGCGTTCTCGGACGCCAGCCGCACGTCGCAGGCCAGCGCCATCTCGCAGCCGCCGCCCAGCGCGTAGCCGTTGACCGCGGCGATCGTGGGCTTGCGCATGGTCTCCAGCAGGTGCGCGATCTCCTGCCCCAGCTCGGAGTAGGCGCGCGCCTCGAGCGGCGTCTTGCCGGCCATCTCCTTGATGTCGGCACCGGCGATGAACGACCGCTCGCCCGACCCGGTGAGCACGATCACGCCAACGCCGGCATCGCCGCCCAGGTCGCGCAGCGTGGCCAGGAGCTCCTGCAGCAGCGCGGTGTTGAGCGCGTTCAGCACCTTGGGCCGGTCGACTGTGACGCAGGCCACCCGGCTGTCGATCGAGATCCGAAGGCCCGAGCTCGGCATCAGCGGTCACCCAGCGCGGAGGTCAGGTACTCGACGATCTGGGCCGTCGGCGCCCCCGGCGTGTACACCTCGGCCACCCCCAGCCGCTTCAGCTCCTGGATGTCGTCGGCCGGGATGGTGCCGCCCAGCACCACCAGGATGTCGCCCGCGTCGCGCTCGCG
>DASUHV010000293.1:0-10387 GCA_036273355.1 Gaiellales bacterium | reverse complement strand
CCCGGAGGCGGTGATCAAGGCGCTGACCGCATACGAGGACGGCGTCCGGCTGGTGCTGGGCGGATCACTGAAGGGCTCGTCGTTCGCCGGGCTGGCCGCCGCCGTCGCCGCCGGCCCGGTCGTCTCGGTCGACGTGTACGGCGAGGCGGGTGAGCAGATCGCCGCCGCGCTGGCCGCCGCGGGCGTGCCGCACCGCCGCCACCCGCGGATGGCCGCCGCGGTTGCTGCCGCCGCGGCCGGCGCCCAGGCCGGAGACGTGGTGCTGCTGTCGCCGGCCTGCGCCAGCTTCGACGAGTTCACCGACTACGCCGAGCGCGGCCTCGCGTTCGCGCAGCTCGCGCAGGAGGTGCCGGTTGGTCGCTGACGTCCAGCGGGTGCGGCGCCGTGCCGCCCGCTCATCGCCCCAGCTCGAGTACCACCTGCTGCTGCTGGTGACGCTGGGCCTGGTCGCCTTCGGGCTGATCATGGTCTACAGCGCGTCCAGCGGCACGGCCGTGGTCGAGGGGCAGGACCCCGTGGGCGCTCTCGCCCGGCAGGCGGTGTACGCGGCCGTGGGGGTGATCGCGATGCTGGTGCTGGCGCGCTTCTCGTACCGGCGCTTGCGCTACTTCGCCGCGCCGATCCTGTTCATCTCGATCGCCCTGCTGGTGGCCGTCAAGATCCCTGGGATCGGCGTCAGCATCAAGGGCGCCCAGCGCTGGATCTTCGTCGGGCCGATCTCGATCCAGCCCTCGGAGTTCGCCAAGGCGGCGGTGCTGATCTTCGCCTCGGCGGTGCTGGCCTCGCGGCGCAAGCCGCCGCGAACTCTGGCCCAGCTGTTCAACCCGGTGGGCGCTGTGGTGCTGGTGGTGCTGCTGCTGATCCACTCCCAGCCCGACCTCGGCACCACCATCGCGATCGCGCTGATGGTCTGCGGCGTCCTGCTGGTCGCCGGCACCCCGCTGCGGCTGTTCAGCAGCGTGGCGATCGTGGGGGTGATCGGCGTCGCCTACACGGTTGCCCGCGAGCCCTACCAGATGGAGCGGATCCGGTCGTTCCTGGATCCCTGGAAGGATCCCGCCGGGGCCGGGTACCAGAGCATCCAGGCGCTGCTGGCGCTGGGGTCGGGCGGGATCACCGGTGTCGGCGTGGGCAACGGCACCCAGAAGATCGGCTTCCTGCCGGAGGCGCCCACCGACATGATCGGCGCCGTGATCGGCGAGGAGCTGGGCCTGGTCGGGATCCTGGCGGTGGTGCTGGCGTTCGCACTGTTCACGTGGCTCGGATTCCGGATCGCCCTGCGCTGCAAGGATCCCTTCGGGAAGTACCTGGCGGCCGGCACCACGACGCTGGTGGCCGGGCAGGCGATCGTCAACTTCGGCGCCGTGCTCGGCTTCCTGCCGCTGACCGGGGTGCCGCTGCCGTTGATAAGCTCGGGCGGTTCCAGCCTGGTGGTGATGCTGAGCCTGGTGGGGGTGCTGCTGAACGTGGCGGACACCGGCGCGGTATCCGCGAAGGCTGCCAAGCCGGGCACCAGCCCGAAGAAGGATGTGAAGGCGACTGAACCCAAGCAGGCCAAGCCCACGCGTGCTGATCGCCGCCGGAGGCACGGCGGGGCACGTCGTGCCGGCGCTGGCGGTGGCCGGCGCGCTACGGGCTAGCGGCGCCACGGTCGAGTTCGCCGGCGGCGACAGGATCGAGTCGCAGCTGGTGCCGGAGGCCGGCTACCCGTTCCATCGCTTCGCCGCGAGCGGCCTGCCGCGGCGTCCCTCCGCGCAGCTGCTGCGTGCCATGTGGCGGGCGGGCAGCGCGCCGGTCGCCTGCCGGCGGATCATCGGCCGGGTGCGGCCGGACGTCGTGTTCGGAGCAGGCGGATACGCGTCCGGCCCGATGCTGGCCGCCGCCAAGGCCAGCCGCCTGCCCTCGGCGCTCCTGGAGGTGGACGCGCACATGGGCCTGGCGAACCGGATGGCGGCGCCCCTGGTCGACCGCGTGTTCCTGAGCTTCCCGATCGAGGGCAAGCGGCCGCCTCACTACGTGGTCACGGGCCGTCCGCTGCCGGAGCGCAGGCCGGACGGGCACGGCCTCGACCTGGACTCGGGACGCCCGATGGTGCTGGTGTTCGGCGGCAGCCTGGGCGCGCGCACCCTGAACGAGGCCGCCGCCGGCGCCTGGGCGGACAAGGATCCCGGCTTCACGGTGGTGCACGTGACCGGCGAGCGCGAGTTCGACCGCTACGAGGCGGCCGCCTCGGATCGCTACCACGTGCTCCCCTATACGCCGCACCTGCGCGACTACCTGGAGCAGGCCGACCTGGTGGTGGCGCGCGCCGGCGGCTCGGTGTTCGAGATAGCCGCCGCCGGCAAGCCGTCGATTCTCGTACCCTCCCCAAACGTGACCGCCGACCACCAGACCCGGAACGCCGAGCACTTCGCCCTGGGCGGCGCCGCCGTCATGGTCAGCGACGCCGACCTGACGCCGACGCGGCTGCGCCAGGAGGTGAACGCGCTGCTGGCCGACCACGAGCGGCGCGAGCGGATGGCGGTCGCCGCCACCAGGCTGGCGCGGCCCGACGCCGCGTCGGTGATCGCGGATCAGCTGTTGGAGCTGGCTGCGTGAACTGGTCGGGCCGCCGCCTCCACATGCTCGGCATCGGCGGCGCCGGCATGTCGGCGCTGGCCACGGTCGCCTATGCCTGGGGCGCGGATGTGAGCGGCTGCGACCGGGCCGCGTCGCCGTACTCCGACCGTCTGACCAGGTTCGGCGTGCCGGTCTCGCTCGAGCACGACCCCGCTCACCTCGAGCCCGGGATGGAGCTGGTCGTGTCGTCGGCGATCTCGGCTGGGGAGCCGGAGCTGCTGGCCGCCCGCGACCTGGCGCTGCCGCGGCTGCACCGGGCCCAGCTGCTGGCCGAGATGGTGGCATCGCGGCGATCCGTCTGCGTCGCCGGGGCCCATGGAAAGACCACCACGTCGGCCATGATCGCCTTCGCGGCGCAGCGGCTGGGGCTGGATCCCACGTACCTGATCGGTGGCGAAGTACCGCAGCTGGGAGGGAACGCGGGGCCCGGTGGCGGCACCATCCTGGTGGCCGAGGCGGACGAGTCGGACGGCTCGCTGTCACTGCTGCGGCCGCGCGTGGCGGTCGTCCTCAACATCGAGCTCGACCACCACACGCGGTTCGCCGGCATGAGCGAGCTCGAGCACCTGTTCTCAGATTGGACAATGGAGCTGCCGGCCTCTGGCGCGCTGGTCCAGCACGAGTCGCTATCGCTGCCTACCGAGGCAACGGCACAGCGGTTCGGCTACGGCGACGTGGAGTGGCAGGTCAGCGCCGTCGAGCAGGCCGCCGGCAGCACGGGGTTCTGGCTGCGCACCCCGGAGGGCACGCCCCTGCACGTGACGCTTGCGCTGCCCGGCGCCCACAACGCCCTCAACGCTGCGGCGGCGATCGCCGGCCTCCACGCGCTGGCCGGCGTCGACGTGGCCGAGGCTGCGGCGGCCCTGGCCGAGTTCACCGGTGCCGGCCGCCGCTTCGAGCTGCGCGGCGAGCGTGACGGGATCTGGATCGTCGACGACTACGCGCACCACCCCACCGAGGTCGCGGCCACGATCGAGGCCGCACGCACCTGGGCTCCCGGCCGCGTGGTGGTCTGTTTCCAGCCGCACCTGTTCTCGCGCACCGAGGCGCTGGCGTTCCACTTCGGCCGCGCGCTGGCGACCGCCGACGAGGTGGTGGTGACCGAGATCTACCCGGCCCGAGAGGATCCGCTGGAGGGCGTCACCGCCAAGCTGGTGGTGGACGCCGTCAGTGAGGCGCGGCCGGGCATGCCGCTCGCCTACGAGCCCACCCTGGACGCCGGCGCTCGCTACCTGCGCAGCCGCATCCGCCGCGGCGACATGGTGGTGACGATGGGCGCGGGCGATGTGCGGCGGGTGGGGGACATGCTGCTGGAGCCGGTGTGACGGAGGCGCCGCCGTTCGTCGAGCGCGACGTCCCGATCGCGCGGCTGACGACGGTGGGCACGGGCGGGCCGGCCGCATACTTCGCGCGGCCGGAGACGGCCGGCCAGCTGCGCGACCTGCTGCGCTGGCGGCTGGCGGAAGGCGTCGAGATGGCCGTGATAGGCCTGGGCTCGAACCTGCTGGCGGCCGACTCCGGCTTCGACGGGCTGGTGGTGCGGCTGGCCGGCGAGCTGGCCGCGATCGACCGCGACGGCGATGGGATCGCGTGCGGCGGCGGCGCGTCGCTGGCCGCGGTGGTGAGACGTGCGACGGAGTGGGGCCTGTCGGGCGTCGAGTTCGGCTGCGCGATCCCGGGCACGGTCGGTGGCGCCGTGCGCATGAACGCCGGCGCCTACGGGGGCGAGATGCGCGACGTGCTGGCCGAGGCGCTGGTGCTGGCAGGGGACGGCGAGCGCAGCGGCGGTGCCGACGACCTGGCGATGCGCTACCGGGGGTCGAACGTGACGGCCGGTGAGGTGGTCGCGGCCGCGCGGCTTTCGCTGACCGCGGGTGACAGCGCGGTGATCGCCGCCACCGTGCGCGAGATGCAGCGGCGGCGCAAGGAGGCGCAGCCCTCGGGCGTTCGCACGTTCGGAAGCGTCTGGAAGAACCCGTCCGACCAGCTGGGGGCCGGGCAGCTGCTGGAGCGCTGCGGCCTCAAGGGCTACCGGATCGGAGGCGCCCGCATCTCTCCGGTGCACGCGAACTTCATCGAGAACGTGGACGGCCAGGCGACTTCGGCAGACGTGATCGCGCTGATGGCCGAGGCGCGGCGCCGGGCTCGCCAGGAGGGCGTCGAGCTCGAGCATGAGGTGCAGATGCTGGGGCCGATCGCCCTGCCCGAGGCCTGATCAGGGCACGCGGATGTCGCGAGCCTCGCTCGCGCTCCGGCGCTCCTGCTCGGTCAGCTCGGCGGTCTTCACCGGGGTCACGACCGACCAGTGATGGCCGACCGGGCACCGCTGGAGTCGCCACCAGCCGAACCGCACCGACTTCAGCGAGCCGCCGGGAATCCAGATCGTGGTGAAGAGGTGGCCCCGCCTGCAGCGCACGACCACGTTCCCGCCCAGCCGGCCGGACCGGATCCGAAGCGCAACCGCCTCCAGCAGGACGACGCTTGCGGCGAAGATCGCCTTCCGCCGAAACCGGCCGCGGCGCTTGCTGTCGTGACGCCTGCCCATCACGCAGATCGTACCCCTGGTCGGCCGGCCCGCCGTGAGCGCTACGATTGGCACATGAATCCGCTTGCCGCACTCACGCGAAACGGCGCGACGCCTGGTCAGGCCGCGACCGTTGTCTACGGGCTGCCGCTGCTGATCCTGGCAACGCTCGGGCTGCTGCTCCTCGACCGGCAGTCCGGAGAGGCGGCGCTGGTCGTGATCGTGGTCAGCGCTCCGCGTGCGCTGCTGTGCCTGGCGGCGCGCTGGGGAGAGCCCGGCGAAGGCCCGGTGATCCCGGAGCTGCCCGAGTGGCGCGCCGTCCGCTTCAACCGCTGATTCCGGGCTGGGGCCGCCGGCAGGTTTCCCTCCGCCGCCGCCGAACAGGTGGCAGTGCAGCTCGTGTCGGGCATAGATGACGCACTCCTGATTCGCCGGCGCGAACTCGTCCGGGCACAGGGGCGACGCAGGCTGACCGTGCTGCTCGTGGTGCTGGGCACGCTGGTCGCTCTGGCCGGGTACAAGCTGATCGCGATGTCCTCCGCCTTCGCCGTCGACAGCGTTCGCGTGACCGGCGCGCCGCCGGCGCTCGAGCGCAAGATCCACGCGGCCGTCGAGCGGGAGGCGCAGGGCCGCAACCTGCTCTCGGTCGACCGCGGGGCCATCGCCGGATCGCTCAGCGACATGCCCTACATCCGCTCGGTGTCGGTCGATCGAGCGTTCCCGCACACCCTGGCCGTCACCGTACGCGTCGAGCACCCATCGATGGTCGTCACCGTTAGCAAGTCGGACTACCTGATCTCTCCCGACGGCCGCGTGCTGGAGGTGCGCTCGAAGGCCCCGGCCGGCCTCCCCGCGGTGTCCCTGCCCGCCGGCACCACGCTCCTCGTGGGCAGCACCACCGGCGACGCCAACGTCCGCGCCGCGCTGTCGGTGCTGTCCCATACCCCCGCCGGATTCCGGGGCCGCGTCGGTCGCATTACGAAGCTCACGGCCGACTCGGGGACGGTGTCCGCGCTGGTCGGCACCCACATCAACCTGCGCCTGGGGACGCCCGACGACCTGGCCCTGAAGCTGGCGGTCGTGCAACGCGTGATGCGGCGGATCACCGGGCAGCAGCGCCACGACCTGTCCTACATCGACGTGTCCGCGCCGGGCCGCCCCGCCTACGGCCTGCGATCTACCTTACCCTCAAGTTTAGGGTGAGACTTCACTCCATCAGGTTCGGCTTGACACCGAGGGTTGGGCGAGGTACCCTGGCGACCGTGCCCCCTGTAGGCCGAGTGGATTTCGGCTCGCCAGGCGGGCTCAACGTCTTTTTGGGAGCACTCTCAGGCTGACCGTGAGATGTAGCCGGCAGCAGGGGCCGCGACGGAGGTAAGGCAATCATGAGGGATCAGAGCGGGAACTACCTGGCCGTTATCAAGGTCGTGGGCGTTGGCGGTGGTGGCACCAATGCCGTCAACCGCATGGTCGACGCCGGCCTCCGCGGCGTCGAGTTCATCGCCGTCAACACCGACGCGCAGGCGCTCCTCATGTGCGATGCCGACGTCAAGATCCACATCGGCTCGAAGATCACGCGTGGCCTCGGCGCCGGCGCCGACCCATCGATCGGCCGCGAGGCCGCGATGGAGAGCCGCGACGAGTTGAAGGAGGCGCTGAAGGGCGCCGACATGGTGTTTGTCACCGCTGGCAAGGGTGGCGGCACCGGCACCGGCGCGGCTCCCATCATCGCCGAGATCGCGCGCGAGCTGGGCGCCCTCACGGTGGGTGTGGTGACGCGGCCGTTCACGTTCGAGGGACAGAAGCGCGGCGACCAGGCCGAGCAGGGCATCCGCGCGCTGCGCGAGAAGGTCGACACGCTGATCATCATCCCCAACGACCGCCTGCTGCAGGTGGTCGAGAAGCGCACGTCGATCGTCGACGCCTTCCGCATCGCCGACGACGTGCTGCGGCAGGGCGTGCAGGGCATCACCGACCTGATCACCGTGCCCGGCCTGATCAACCTCGACTTCGCCGACGTGCGCACGATCATGCGCGAGGCCGGCTCGGCGCTGATGGGCATCGGTCTGGCCAGCGGCGAGAACCGCGCCGGCGAGGCCGCTCGCGCCGCCATCTCGTCGCCGCTGCTCGAGGCCTCGGTCGAGGGTGCCACCGGCATCCTGCTGAACATCACCGGCGGCGCCGACCTGGGGCTGTTCGAGGTGAACGAGGCGGCCGAGATCATCGGCAGCGCCTCCGACGCCGACGCGAACATCATCTTCGGCGCGGTGATCGACGAGGCGATGGGCGACCAGGTGCGGGTGACCGTGATCGCGACCGGCTTCGACCGCGGCTCGCGGGCGCGCCCGGCGGCCGCCTTTGCGACCGGCACCAGCGACCGTTCCAAGCTCGAGGAGACCGACGCGGGCGACTTCGAGGTACCGCGCGAGGCGCTCGAGATCCCCAGCTTCCTGCGCGACCAGTAGCCGCCCGCGTTGGAGGTGGCAGCCCCGGCGGCGGGAGCCGCCGGAGCGCCTTCGTCGAGGTCAACCGGGAGGCACGAGCCGCCTGGTCGCGCATCGATCGTAGCCCCTTCGTGGCCGTCCCGAAACCCGGGTGTGGCCGGCATCGCCGCGGCGGCTGCCGGTCAGGGTAGACTGCCTGCCCGCAATGCCTGAGGAGACCGCGCTGCGCCGGACGCCGCTGTTTGACCGCCATGTCGGGGCGGGTGCGCGGATCGTTCCCTTTGCCGGCTGGGAGATGCCGGTGCAGTACGAGGGCATCATCCCGGAGCACCTGGCGGTGCGCACCGCCGCCGGCGTGTTCGACGTGTCGCACATGGGCCAGTTGGAGCTGCGCGGGGCAGGCGCGCTGGCCTTCGCCCAGCGGATGCTGTCCAACGACCTCGACCGGATCGGCGCCGGCCATGCGCAGTACACGCTGCTGCTGGACGAGCGCGGCTGCCCGATCGACGACCTGATCGCCTACCGGTTCGCCGACGATCACCTGCTGCTGGTTGTGAACGCCTCCCGCGTCGACGACGACCGCGACTGGCTGGAGCGGCATCTCGGCGACGACGTGGCGCTGGATGACCGCTCCTCGCAGACGGCGATGCTGGCCCTGCAGGGACCGACCGCGCTGGGACTGATCGAGCTGCCGCAGCTGGTGCCGTTCGGCTTCGCCGAGGCGGAGGTCTGCGGGGTGGCCGCCCTCGTTGCCCGGACAGGATACACTGGTGAGCCCGGGGTCGAGCTGATGTGCGCGATGGAGCGGGCGGGTGAGCTGTGGGACGCGATCATTGCTGCCGGCGCCGTGCCCTGCGGGCTGGGCGCCCGCGACACGCTGCGGCTCGAGGTCTGCTATCCGCTCTACGGCAACGACCTCTCGCTGGAGCGCACCGCGCTCGAGTCCGGCCTGGGCTGGGTGTGCGCGCTCGACGCCAAGGACTTCATGGGCGCCGACGCGCTGCGCGAGCAGAAGCAGTCGGGCGTGCCGGAGAAGCTGGTCGCATTCACCATGAGCGAGCGCGGTATCCCCCGCCCGGGAATGCCGATCCTGCCCGAAGGTGTTGTCACCAGCGGCACCATGTCGCCGTCGCTGAACGTCGGCATCGGCATGGGCTACGTGCCGTCCGCCGCCGGCGAGCCCGGCACACCGATCGAGATCGACGTCCGCGGCCGCACCCTGGCCGCGGCGATATCCCGCAAACCGCTGTACGTCAAGGAGACGAGCACATGAGCGAGGCCAGCTACCCCGACGGTCTCTACTACAACGAGGAGCACGACTGGGCGCGGGTGGACGGCGACGTTGCCACCTTCGGCATCACCTGGTACGCGCAGGACAGCCTGGGCGAGGTCGTGTACTTCGCTCCGTCGCAGGTGGGCACCACGATCGAGCGTGGCGGCGAGTACGGGGAGCTGGAGTCGACCAAGGCCGTGTCACAGCTGATCGCGCCGTTGTCGGGTGAGGTGACCGAGACCAACGACGCGCTCGACGGCAGCGAGAGCACCGTCAACGACGATCCCTACGGCGAGGGCTGGCTGGTGAAGGTGCGGATGTCGGATCCCTCCGAGCTGGACTCGCTGATGGACGCCGCCGGCTACTCGAGTTACGTCAGCTCGCTGTGAGCTTCACGTCGCTGACCGATGCCGACCGCGCGGCCATGCTGGCCGCCATCGGCATCGACTCGATCGACGAGCTGTTCACCGAGATCCCCGAGGCGGTGCGCCTGGGCCGGCCGCTGGACATCGGCCCGGCGCTGTCGGAGGCCGAGCTGTCCGCGCACATGGCCGAGCTGGCCGCCCGCAACGTCGACGTCGGCCGCGAGCTGTCCTTCCTCGGGGCAGGCATGTACGACCACTACGTCCCAGCCGTGGTCGACATGATGATGCAGCGCGGCGAGTTCCTGACCGCCTACACGCCCTACCAGCCCGAGATGAGCCAGGGCGTGCTGCAGGCGATCTTCGAGTACCAGACCGCGATCTGCGAGCTGACCGGCATGGACGTCTCGAACGCCTCCGGCTACGACGGGACCACGGTCGCGGCCGACGCCTGCTACGTCGCCAAGCTGGCCACCGGCCGCACCAAGGTGGTCGTCGCCGAGACGCTGAATCCGCAGGCGCGCCAGGTGGTGCGCACGTTCGCGCCGGGCTTCGGCATGGAGGTGGTCGAGGTGCCGCACACCGACGGCGCCACCGACCCCGACCAGCTGGCCGCCGCCGCCGCCGACGGCGCCGCCCTCGTCCTCTTCCAGCAGCCCAACTTCCTGGGAGTGCTCGAGGACGCGCCGGCGCTTGCGGCCGCGGCCGACGCCGGCGGGGCGCTGCCGGTCGCACACGTCGACCCGATGTCGCTGGGCGTGCTGGAGGCTCCGGGCCGCTACGGGTGCGCGCTTGCGATCGGCGAGGGACAGCCGGCCGGCAACTACCTGTCGTACGGCGGGCCCCAGTACGGCTTCCTGGCCGCACGGCAGGACTACGCCCGGCAGCTGCCCGGGCGCATCGTTGGCGAGACGGTCGACCTCGAGAACCGCCGCGGCTTCGTGCTGACGCTGCAGACACGCGAGCAGCACATCCGCCGCGAGAAGGCCACCTCGAACATCACCTCGAACCAGACGCTGCTGGCGCTGGGCGGTCTGGTGTACCTGTCGTGGCTTGGCCCGGCGGGGCTGCGCGAGGTGGGCGAGCGCTCCCACGCGCTGGCCGAGCACGCCAAGCGGCGGCTGGGCCTGCCGCCGGCGTTCGACCGGTCCACCCTGCGCGAGTT
>DASUHV010000292.1:0-4147 GCA_036273355.1 Gaiellales bacterium | reverse complement strand
CGCCGGGTCGGCATGCACCAGCTCGGCCTGCGGCAGCCGCTCGCGGGCCAACCGCAGCTGCTCCTGGGAGATGTCGACGCCGGTCACCCGGTGGCGCTCGGCCAGCCGCACCGTGGAGGGAACGCCCGCGCCGCAGCCGAGGTCGAGCACGTCGCCGCCTGGCGGCAGCCGCTGCAGGAGCAGATCCAGCATCCGGGCGCGACCCGGATCGTCGATCCCGCCCGCCCAGGCCAGGTAGCGCTCCGCGATCCGGTCGTATCCGGACTCGACCAGCTGTTTCCGCGGGTCGCTCGAGGCCGGCTGCCGCATGTCCGTCAGCCTACCGTGGGCCGTGGGCCCGCCCATCACGCACACGCTAACCTCGACCGTGGAATGCCGCTGATCCCCGACCAGCCGCCGAGCTTCGAGTTGGTGCCGACCTCGCGCTCGCGAAACCGCGTGCGCGTCGTCTGCCTGGGCGGCGGCACCGGCCTGTCGATGATCCTGCGCGGGGTCAAGCGCATCTCGAACGTGACCGCCGTCGTCACCACCACCGACGACGGTGGCAGCTCCGGGCGCCTGCGCCGCGACTTCGGCATGCCCGCCCCCGGCGACGTGCGCCACTGCCTGTCGGCGCTGGCCGAGGACGAGTCGCTCGTGAACCAGCTGTTCGAGCACCGCTTCACCGACGGCGAGCTGGCCGGCCACAGCTTCGGCAACCTGTTCCTGGCCGGGCTGACCGACCTGCTGGGCAGCTTCGACCAGGCCGTGTCCGAGTCGGCGCGTGTGCTGGCGGTGGTGGGGCGGGTCGTGCCCAGCACCACCGACATGGTCGAGCTGGTGGCCGAGATGGAGGACGGTCGCACCGTGCGCGGCGAGACCGCGATCGCGGCCGACGGCTCGTCGATCCGGGCCGTGCGGCTGGATCCGCCCGACCCCGCCGCCCACCCGCGCGCGCTGCAGGCGATCGAGCGGGCCGACCTGATCGTGATGGGCCCCGGCAGCCTGTTCACGAGCACGCTGCCGCCGCTGCTGGTGCCCGGCATCCGCGAGGCGGTGCGGGCGTCCAAGGTGCCGCGCATCTACGTCTGCAACCTGCTGCAGCAGCCGGGCGAGACCGAGGGCTACCGCGCCTCCGACCACATCGCGCGCATCTACGAGCACGTCGGCGACGACCTGGTGGACGCCGTGCTGGTCAGCCGCAACCGGGCCGAGCACGGTGTGCCGGTGCCGGTCGACCGCGGCGGCCTGCGCCGCCAGGGAGTGCGCGTATTCGGCGCCCGCCTGGCCGGCGAGTGGCAGCACGACGCCGACAAGCTGGGCCGCACGCTGGTGCGGCTGTCCCGCTGGAACCGCGATGAGCTTCAGTGAGGACGTCCGGCACGAGCTGGTCGAGCGGCCGCCGGCCAAGAGCTGCTGCCGGCTGGCGTTCCTCTCGGGGCTGATCCGCCACGCCGGCAGCCTGCAGGTGCGGAGCGGCGGAGAGCTGGCGGCGGTGGCCGAGCTGGCCGATCCTGCGGCTGCCCGCCTGGCCTTCACGCTGCTGCGCGAGCGCGGGGCCGACTGCGAGATCCTGTCGTTCCGCGAGCACCGGTTCCAGCGCCGCAACCGCGTGCTGCTGCGGATCGCCGGCGGCACCAGCATCCAGCTGCTGCACGAGGCGGGCGTGCTGTCGGAGGCGCTGACGCCGCTGGAGCGGCCGCCGCGGCGGCTGCTGAACCGCGCCTGCTGTCGCGGCGCTTACCTGCGCGGCGCGCTGGTGGCGGCAGGCTCTGTGTCGGCGCCGCGGCAGCCGGCCCACCTGGAGGTGCGCACCGCCGAGCTGGAGGCGGCCGAGGCGCTGGCCGAGGTGGCAGCGGCGGAGGAGATCCCGATGCGCACCGCCCCCCGGCGCGGCCACGCCATCGCCTACCTGAAGTCGCGCGACGCGATCCGCGACCTGCTGGCGCTGGTCGGCGCGCACGACGCGGTGCTGTCGCTGCAGGAGGCCGAGGTGATCAGCGCCACCCGCGAGGCAGCCAACCGGCTGACCAACTGCGACCGTGCCAACCTGGGCCGGACGAGCGCCGCCGCCCACCGCCAGCGCGAGGCGATCGCCCTGCTCGACCTGGAGCTGCTCGACCCCCGGCTGCGCCGCGTGGCCGAGCTGAGAATGGCCAATCCATCCAGTTCCCTGGCCGAATTAGGCGAGCGCGCGCGCCCGCCGATGACCAAGTCCGCGGTCGCCCGTCACATGAAAACTCTTATTTCCCTTACAAAAACCTAAAATATCCCCCAAGTGGGTGTTACCCGAAAAACAGGCTCCGGCGATCATAGGTAGACAAGGCTTGTGGGTGACCTGGCATCCCTTGCGCGACAGACCTTAGACCCCATCTGACGCTGCCCGATCTTGCCGGTCACCCACAAGCTGAGGGCTCCAATCCCGACCCCCACGGCCGCCAAGTGGATACACTGGCGGCCGTTTTCCATTGCGATTTGGGGGTTCTCGAATGAGCGCACGTGTGGCGATCAACGGGTTCGGCCGCATCGGCCGAAACGTGTTCCGGGCGGCCAGGGACCGGGGGGCCGGCTTCGAGATCGTGGCCGTGAACGACATCACGAACGCGCCCACGCTGGCCCACCTGCTCAAGTACGACAGCATCCACGGCGCCTACCCCGATGACGTCTCCGTCGACGGCGACGGCCTGTCGGTGGGCGGCAAGCACGTCGCCGTCGTGGCCGAGCGAGACCCGGCCGCGCTGCCCTGGGGCGATCTCGGCGTCGACGTGGTGGTCGAGTCGACCGGCTTCTTCACCAAGCGCGAGGGCGCGGCCAAGCACCTCGAGGCCGGCGCCCGCAAGGTGATCATCAGCGCCCCCGCGACCGACCCCGACATCACGGTCTGCATCGGCGTCAACGACGACCTCTACGACGCCGACAGCCACCACATCATCTCCAACGCCTCGTGCACGACCAACTGCCTGGCGCCGCTGGCCAAGGTGCTGCTCGACCGCTTCGGCATCCAGCGCGGCTTCATGACCACGACTCACGCCTACACCGGCGACCAGGCGCTGCTGGACGCACCGCACGCAGACCTGCGCCGCGCCCGTGCCGCCGCCATCAACGTGATCCCGACCACGACCGGCGCCGCGAAGGCGATCGGGCTGGTGATCCCAGAGCTGCTGGGCAAGCTCGACGGCCTGTCCCTGCGTGTGCCGGTGCCGTGCGGATCGGCCACCGACCTGGTCGCGGTGCTGGACAGGGACGTCACCCGCGACGAGGTCAACGACGCGTTCGCGGCGGCCGCGGACACCGGCGCGATGACCGGCATCCTGCAGTACACCGACGACCCGATCGTGTCCACCGACGTGGTCGGCAACTCGTTCAGCTCGATCTTCGACTCCAAGCTGACCATGGCCAACGGCAACCTGGTCAAGGTGCTCTCCTGGTATGACAACGAGTGGGGCTACTCCTGCCGGGTGGTGGACCTCATCAACAAGATCACGTGAGGGGCGTCCGCGACCTGTACGTCGCCGGGCGGCGTGTGCTGGTTCGCTCCGATCTGAACGTGCCGCTGGATGCCGGTCACGTGGCCGATGACACCCGCATCCGGGCGGCCGTGCCGACCATCGAGCTGCTGCTGGACGAGGGCGCGCAGGTGGCGGTGTGCTCACACTTGGGCCGGCCCAAGGGAGAGCCCAAGCCGGAGCTGTCGCTGCGGCCGGTGGCCGATCGGCTGTCGGAGCTGCTCGGGCGCGAGATCGCCTTCGGCGACGAGCAGGGCGAGCTGCGGATGCTCGAGAACCTGCGCTTCGACGCCCGCGAGGAGGCCAACGATCCCGGGTTCGCGGCCGAGCTGGCCGCAAACGCCGACCTGTTCGTGCAGGACGCCTTCGGTGCGGTGCACCGCGCCCACGCGTCCACGGTCGGGATCGCGCAGCAGCTGCCCTCGGCGGCGGGGCTGCTGCTGGAGGCCGAGCTGGACGCCTTCGCGAACCTGCTGGACAGCCCGGCCCGGCCGTTCGTGGTCGTGATCGGCGGCGTCAAGGTGGCCGACAAGATCGGGGTCATCGACCGCCTCACCCAGCTGGCCGACTCGATCCTGATCGGTGGCGCCATGGCCTTCACCTTCCTGGTCGCGGACGGCCTCGCGGTGGGCGCGTCGCGGCACGAGGACGAGGACGGCCAG
>DASUHV010000291.1:0-5921 GCA_036273355.1 Gaiellales bacterium | reverse complement strand
GCGTGGCCGACATGAAGGGCGGCCTGGTGCTGGCGGCGATGGCGATGGAGACCTGCGCCGCGCGGGGGCGGCCGTTCCAGGAGCTGCGGCTGCTGGTCTGCGCCGACGAGGAGGTGCGCCTGCGCGCGCCGGCGGTCTCGGCGCACGCGGCCGGCGCGCGGGCCGCGCTGGTGTTCGAGTGCGCGCGCGAGAACGGCGACGTCGTGTCAGCCCGCAAGGGCGCCGTGTGGCGCACCATGGAGCTGACCGGACGGTCCGCCCATGCCGGCGCGGACACCGCCCGCGGGCGCAGCGCCGTCTCGGCTCTTGCCCACGAGGTCCTGCGCATCGAAGGCCTGACCGAGGGTCGGCCGGACATGACCTCGGTGGTGACGACGGTGGCGGGCGGCACGGCCGCGAACACGTTGCCGGGAGATGCCCGCGCGACGCTCGACATCCGCTCCAGCGCGCCGCGTGACCTCGACCACGCGCTGGTGCAGCTGGCGGCCGGCGGCCCCTACGACGGCGTCACGATCGAGATCATCGACCGCGGCACCTGGCCACCGATGCCGCGCGACGAGCGGCTGACGCGGGCCGCGCTGGAGCAGGCGCGCGAGCTGGGCCTGACGGTCGGCGAGCAGCTCTCGGGCGGCGTGTCCGACGGCTGCTGGACGGGGGCGGACGGCGTCCCCACGCTGGACGGGCTGGGGCCGGTCGGCGCGCTCGACCACACGGAGGCCGAGTGGATCGAGCTGGAGACCGTCGAGCGGCGCGTGGAGCTGGCCGCGCGGTTGATCGAGCTGTGACTCAGGTACGGCAGTCGAATCCGGCGTAGTTCTTCGGGTTCGGCGGCGAGCCGTGGGCGGGGTCGACCACCTGGTACACGTCCATGGTGTCGTCGCTGTGGACGAGCCGCAGGAACGGCACGCTGTGGAAGCTGGCGGGGTCCACACCCTGCTCGAGCGTGCTGACCATGCTGCCGACGCGGACGTTCTTCAGCACCAGCACGTAGTCGATCATCTGCTTCTGGAGGAACTGCCGGTGCGCTGACGGGTCCTGGAAGAAGCTGTGCGCGCCCAGCACCAGGTCGAGCACCGTGTGCAGCTCCGTCGGCCGCAGGTATGGCCCCATCCCCTCCGCCACGCTGACGCGCCCGGTCTCCGCCGCGAACGTGCCCAGGGTCAACCGGTCGACCAGCAGGCGAGAGCTGCAGGGCAGGTTGGCGTCGACCCAGCTGGTGACGTGCTCGGCCCGCTGACCGTTCTGCTGCCAGCCGTGCCGGGCCGGAGCGCCGGCGTACGCCGCGGTGGCCGCGGTGGCCAGCACCGCCACCGCGCAGACGATGGCCGGGAGGCCGGCGCGCAGGCGCGACAGCAGCCCCACCGCCTGCTCCAGACAGCCGAGCACCAGCAGCAGCGCGAGCAGGCATATGTAGTCGTACAGCCGGTGCGGGCCGAAGGTGCCGGGGATGTACGTGGAGTAGCGGTAGGAGAACAGCATTGCGATCCCCAGCAGCATGGCCGCCAGCAGCACCACGAACACGCCCAGCGGGCGCAGCTCCTCGCGGAAGCGGAACAGCATCACCAACGCGATCGCGATCGCAAGCAGCGGCACGGCCCACAGCGCCAGGTCCGAGGCGGGGCGGGTGATCGCGCTCGCCACCAGGCCGCGGGTGAGGCTGGCGGGAGCGATGTACCAGTGCCCGCCGGCGGTCGCGCGATCGACGACGTGGCCGGTGAACAGCGACGCGGTGGGATCGACGTTGGGTGGGAACGAGCTGTAGCGGTTGGAGCCGCCGGCACCCTGGAACCCGACGTCACCGCCGGACAGGCCCAGGCTGGCGCCCCAGATCAGGACGGTCACGCCCGCGATGGCGAGGCCACGCAGCACCACGGCCCGGCGCTCCCTGACCACGAGCAGCAGCGCAGCCGCGTAGCAGGCGAGACCCAGCATCAGCACGAACGCGGGGATGCCGTGGCTGCCGGCAGCGACCGCGAACAGCACGCCCGAGGCCACCGGCTCGGCCCAGCCGCTGCGCCGCCGCAGCGCCCGCACGCCGAGCATCAGCGCGCACACCGCCGCCATCCGGCCGGTGTTCTCGGCGGTGTACACGTCCAGGTCGCGGTGCAGCTCGTTGTCGACCAGCACCAGCACGAGCAGCGGCAGCAGCGCGGCGGTGTAGCGCAGACCCAGCTCCCGGCCCAGCGCCCACAGCCCACAGGCGAGGCCGACGGCGACCAGCCACAGCAGGGCGCCCATGGCCGGCAGCGGCGACGCCCCGATCAGGTAGCTCATCCCGGCCTGGTAGCTGTTCAGGATCACCTTGCTGACGGTGGGCGTGTAGGTCGCACCCCACTGCAGCGTCTGGTGGGGAACGCGGCCGGCGTCGGCGATCTCGATCCCGTCCTGCCAGTAGCGCCACGGCCCGAACATGCTGAAGTTCAGCAGCGGCGAGAAGCGCAGGCGCATCAGCGCGAACAGCAGCATCGCGGCCAGGCCGGAGCCCGTCAGCCAGGGCTCGGCGACGAGCTCATCGCGCAGCGCCGCGGCGTGCGCGCGCAGGCCGTCGCGGCGGACGGCGTAGCCCCAGAGCACCGCCGTCACGACCGCGAGCAGACCCACGTAGGTGACGGCGTTCAGGACGTGCAGGATCTCGAGCACGACGCCCGTCAGCGCCGCGGCGGCGTAACCGAGGCCGAAACAGAGCGCCAGGCGGGTCGGGATCCCGGCCTGTCCGGGGCGATGCAGAGCCATGCTGGCTCCCGCGCCCGGAACCACCATGACCAGCAGGGCGATGATGATGGCGCCGGCGTTCAAACGGCCAGAAGTGTACTTGGGCGCTCGCTATGCTGGCCGCATGACGTACTCGATCGTCGCCCGCGACGGCGACGGGCGGATGGGCGTTGCGGTCCAGACCTGCGTGATGGGAGTCGGGGCGATCTGCCCGTGGGGACGCGCAGGCGTCGGAGTGGTCGCGACCCAGGCCTTCAGCCTGGCGGGATACGGCCCGCGGCTGCTCGACCGGCTGGCGGCTGGCGAGTCACCGGCGGCCGCGCTCGGTGCGCTGGCGGCCGCCGACGAGAGGCGCGATCAGCGGCAGGTGGCGGTGCTGGCCGCCGACGGCGCCACCGCGGCAGTCACGGGATCCGACACGATCCCGTTTGCGGGCGACGTCCAGGGCGACGGCTTCAGCTGCCAGGCCAACATGATGGCGGCCCCCGGCGTGCCGGAGGCGATGCGGGACGCCTTCGTGGCCTCGGACGGCCCACTGCAGCGGCGCCTGCTGGCGGCCATGCGCGCGGCCGAGGCTGCCGGCGGGGACTTCCGCGGCCGCCAGTCGGCGGCGCTGCTCGTGGTCGAGGCCGATGTGCGAGACGAGTCCTGGGAGGGCGTGGCGGTCGACGTCCGCGTCGACGATGATCCGGAGCCGCTCGACCGGCTGGAACGCCTGCTGGACGTATCCGAGGCCTACGAGGCGATGCGGGCCGGCACCGCCGCCGCGAAGAGCGGCGATCTCGGCGAGGCCGGGCGGCTGGCGCAGCGCGCAGCCATGCTGGCACCGCACGACCAGAACGTGGTGGGCTGGGTGGCGGTGCTGCGGGCCCACGCCGGCGACCTCCAGCCGCTGCAAGAGCTGATCGCGCGCCGTCCCGGCACCCGGTACCTGCTGGACTGGCTGCGCGCGCACGACGAGGTGCAGCTCTCCGACGAGGTGATGGAACAGCTGCGCTAACGCGCCCGGTAGATGACCACGCTGCCGATGTGCTCGACCGGCCGGTAGTACCGGTCCAGCAGGCGCGCGGTCTCGCCGCTCGTGTCGAGCGCGTCCGCCGGCTGCTCGGCCACCACCAGCGGCGGCCGGCCCGGCCCACCGAGCGCCGAGTGCACCTCACCCAGGGCGCCCGGGATCACCTGCAGCGGGCGGAACCACATGTAGCGCACGGCGGGCACGCGGTCGCTCAGGTAGTAGACGTTGGCGGCCGCCCACATCACGAAGATGCGCTGCCCGGGAGCGGTGTGGCTGCGGACGTAGGCGATCACGGCGGCGTCGTGCTGCAGGTGCTCGTCGTTGGGGAACACGTGGGCGGCCTGCGCCGACGGTGAATCGAACCAGAGCGGGACGATCGCCACGGCCGACCACAGCGCCAGGCCGCAGGCCACGCCGGCCACCAGCCCCGACCGCGTCTCCCACAGCCGGGCCGCGCCCACGCCGCCCAGCACCGCCAGCGGGGCGGCCAGCTGGATGTAGTAGTGGGCGTGGAAGTTGCCGCCCCCGACAACGCCGAGGGCGGCAGCACCCAGCCACAGCCGCAGCAGCACGGGCGACCGGCGCCAGCCGTAGGCGGTCAGCGCGGCCAGCGGCGCGAGCGCACGCAGCACCTCCGGCAGCGTGTCGCGGAACTGGCTGAAGCGGGCGCTCAGCGATCCGGACACGATCGAGTCGCCCTGACCACGGTACGTGACCATCGCGTACCACCAGTCGTGGAAGCTGGGGGCTGTGATCGCCGCCACAGCCACCGGTACCAGCGCACAGCCCACCACCACCGCCGCCGGGACGATGCCGGCCCGGCGGCGGCAGAGCAGCAGGAACGCGACCGCGGCCAGGCCGCCGTCGAACCCGGACTGCTTCATCAGCACCGCGCAGCCCGTCAGCAAGCCGCATGCGACCAGCCAGCGCATACGGTCGCCGCGCTGGTACTGCACGAACGCGAGCAGCGACAGCACCGCCGGCAGCGACGCCAGCAGTTCGCCGGAGAGCGTGAACGACTCGATGAACGGCGATGCGCCCAGCGTTGCCAGGAGCATGGCCGCGGCGATCGCAGGTATCCTGCCCGCGGTCCGGTACGCCAAGGCAAATACCGCCGCGACCACCAGCGCCCCCACCGCTGCCGCGGCGATACGGATCGCCTCGGCCGAGCCATTGTCGATATGCAGGATCGCCCGAAAGACCAGCAGCAGCCCTTGCGGACGGTCGACCCAAGCCTGGTCGTAGAGCCGGGCGCCTCCATCCCAGAGGCGGGCGACCTCGCCGTACCCGCCCTCGTCGGCGGTGAGCGGAGCGTGCAGGAAGGGAAGCCGGACACCGACGGCGAGGACGCAGGCGGCGGCAAGCCCCAGCGCTGGGGCCCTCCGCGCGAGCACATCGACCGCGCCACCGCCCTGCTGGCCGTCGTCGCGTTCCTGATCGCCCTGGGCGCCCAGATCCTCACCTTCGGTCTGTCGCTGACGCCCGACCGCTACCTGCTGGTGCTGCTGGCCCCCGCGCTCGTGATCGGCCGGGGCCGCCGGTTCATGCTCGATTTCGTTCCCTTCGTGCTCTTGATCGTGTGGTATGAGGAGTGTCGCGGACTGGCGCACATCGTGCACCCATCCCCGTACTACACGCCACACCTGGACGCCGAGAAGTTCCTGTTCTTCGGGCACGTTCCCTCGGTGGTGCTGCAGAACTGGCTGTGGACCGGCCACCTGATGTGGTACGACCAGGCCCTGTCGGCCGCGACGCGCATCCACTTCATCGTGCCGCCGACGCTGGCATTCGCGCTGTGGCTGAAGCGCCGCGCGCTGTTCTACCGGTTCGCGGCCACGCTGCTGACGCTCAGCTACGCGGGCGCGCTGACGTTCGCGCTGTACCCGGCGGCGGCCCCCTGGGCCGCGGCCGAGAAGGGCCTGATCCCGTTCCTGGCCAACCCGGCCGGAGCCCAGGCGGCCGCGTCACCCCTGCCCACCGACTCCGGGCCGCTCTACCACCTGGTCGACGGCAACGCCTACGCCGCCATCCCGTCGCTGCACGGCGGCTACTCGTTCCTGATCTTCCTGTTCATCGCCACCCTGGTGTGGAACACCCGCTGGCGCTGGACCGCGTACGTCGCGTTCCTGTACCCCGTGGTCCAGGGCTTCGCGGCCGTCTACACCGCCAACCACTACGTGGTCGACCTGCTGAT
>DASUHV010000290.1:0-2208 GCA_036273355.1 Gaiellales bacterium | reverse complement strand
CTTCATCACCCAACGCATCACCGCAGGCAAAACCAGACGCGAAGCCATCCGCCTCCTCAAGCGCTACCTCGCCCGCAGCCTCTACCGCCACCTCGAAACAACAACCACCATGACTTGACGCTTATAGAAGCATCCCTGCTGCCCTGCGACCGACGCCACGTGGTTGGCCGCCTGGCTCGATGGCATGAGGTGCTTCTGTAGGAGGGTCTGAGCTCGGCACTACAGCCGGACCAGCGTCGCGTCCGCGCCGTCGGCGCCGATTACCAGGCGCAGCACGCTGGGGTAGGCGGCGCGCCGTTTCCAGGTGGGGCTGCCCGGGTTGAGGAAGAGCACGCCGTCCACTAGCTCGTTGACCGGCTGGTGCGAGTGTCCGAACACGATCACCGCCGCAGCCGGAAACCGCTTTCGCAGGCGCGCCTCACGGCCCTGGCGCGGCCCCGCGTCGTGCACCATCGCCACCTCCACGCCGCCCAGGCTCAGCTGCAGCTGCTCGGGCACGCCGGCCGCCCGCACGTCCCAGCCGTCGATGTTGCCGAGCACCGCGTGCACCGGCGCGTAGGCCTCGAGCTCCGTCAGCACGTCGGTGCTGGTTGCGTCGCCGCCGTGCAGGATCAGCTCTGCCCACTCCAGGTGCGGCAGCAGCGCCTCGGGCAGGGCGGATGCATGGTCGGGGATGTGGGTGTCAGCCAGGACGAGGACGTTCACGGCCTGGTGACGGCACCCTCGCTGGCGCTCGACACGAGCGCCGCGTACTTCGCGAACACGCCCGTCGAGTAGCGCGGCGCCGGCGCCGTCCAGCCGGCCAAGCGGGCGGCGATCTCATCGTCGGACAGCTCCACCCGCAGCTCGCGGGCCTCGATGTCGAACTCGATCATGTCCCCGTTCTGCACGATCGCGATCGGACCCCCGTGCGCCGCCTCCGGCGTGACGTGGCCCGCCATCAGGCCGTGGGTGGCGCCCGAGAATCGCCCGTCGGTGATCAGCGCCACCTCGTCTCCCAGCCCCTCGCCCACGATCGCCGCGGTCACGTGCAGCATCTCGCGCATGCCGGGGCCGCCCGCCGGGCCCTCGTAGCGAATCACGACCACATCGCCGGCCTCGATCGAGCGGCTCTTGACGGCAGCGAAGCAGTCCTCCTCGGAGTCGAAGACGCGGGCCGGGCCGCGATGGCTGAGCCGCTCATGCCCGGCCAGCTTGACGACGCAGCCGTCCGGCGAGAGGTTGCCGCGCAGGATCGCGAGGCCGCCCGAGGGCTTGATCGGGCGGTCGATCGGCACCACCACCGGCTGGCCGGGGGTCTCGACCACCTGATCGGCGATCTCGCCCAGCGTGCGGCCGTCCACCGTGCGCGCGCCCACGTGCACCAGCTCGCGCTTGGCGAGCTCCCGTGCCACCAGCGCCACGCCGCCGGCGTCGAAGATGTCGGTGGCCACGAACTCGCCGCCGGGCTTGAGGCTGGCCACGATCGGCGTGCGCCCGGCGATGCGGTCGAAGTCGTCGATCGAGAACGGGATGTCCAGCTCGCGCGCGATCGCCAGCAGGTGCAGCACGCCGTTGGTGGAGCCGCCGGTCGCCGCCACCGAGGCGGCGGCGTTCTCGAGCGCGTCGCGGGTCACGATCTGGGACGGCCGGACGTCGTCGCGGACGAGCTGCATCACCAGCTCGCCGGCCTTCTCGGCCGCGTCGCCCTTGCCCCGGTTGAGCGCCGGGATGCCGTTCATCCCGCCCGGCGACAGGCCCAGGAACTCGAGCGCCGTGGACATCGTGTTGGCCGTGTACTGGCCGCCGCAGGCCCCGGCGCCGGGGCAGGCGGCCGACTCGACCTCGTGCAGCTCCTCGGCGTCGATCCGCTCGGCCGCGTAGGCGCCGATCGCCTCGAACACGTCCTGGATGGTGATGTCGCGGCCGCGGAACGTGCCGGGCGCGATCGTGCCGTTGTAGAGCACCAGCCCGGGCACGTCCAGCCGGCATAGCGCCATGGCGGCGGCCGGAATCGTTTTGTCGCAGCCGACCAGGCAGACCAGCCCGTCCATCAGATGACCCCGCACCACCAGCTCGATCGAATCGGCGATCACCTCGCGGCTGACCAGCGAGGCGCGCATGCCCTCGGTCCCCATCGACACGCCGTCCGACACCGAGATCGTGTTGAACTCCATCGGCGTGCCGCCCGCTGCGCGGATGCCGGCCTTCACGCGCTGCGCCAGCTCG
>DASUHV010000289.1:0-12674 GCA_036273355.1 Gaiellales bacterium | reverse complement strand
AAAGGCGTAGTGCGGCTGGTGCGTGGCCAGCGCGACGGCGAAGATCGGCGCCAGCGTTGACAGCGAGCCGTCGATCAGCCCGGTCAGCGCAGGCTGTACCCGCTGGAGCAGAAACGACTGTTCCACCGGCCGGTCATCCGCCGTGGTTCGCCCCGGCCGCCGGGGTGCGAGTGTCATCAAACTCATTGCCGTGCCTCCTCTCCTTATGCTGTGATTCCTTAATCATATCAGAAACGAGACGATCAGTTTCGAATATGTGCTACCGTGAGCCCGATACGGTTCTGAGGAGAGAAGAAGGAGGAGCAGCGATGCAGACCACACGGCTCTCAACGACGGAACTCGGCCAGACCGGGCTCGAGATCACCCGCGTCGGGTTCGGCGCATGGGCGATCGGGGGCGCCGGCTACGACTGGGGGTGGGGCACCCAGGAGGATGACGACTCGGTCGCGGCCATCCACCACGCCCTCGAGCTGGGCGTGAACTGGATCGACACGGCTGCGCAGTACGGCTTCGGGCACTCCGAAGAGGTCGTGGGCCGCGCGCTCGCCGGCCTCGGCCAGCGCCCGTACGTGTTCACGAAGGGCGGACAGCCGGAGGGGCCGGGCCGCACGACGCTCCAGAGCCTGCGGCGCGATTCACTGCGGCGCGAGCTGGAAGGGAGCCTGTCGCGGCTGGGAGTCGACGCGGTGGACCTGTACCAGATCCACTGGCCGATCCCGCCCGAGCAGATCGAGGAGGGCTGGTCGACGCTCGCGGAGCTGAAGGAACAGGGTCTCGTCCGCCATATCGGCGTCTCCAACTTCAGCGTCGCCCAGCTGCGGCAGATCCAGCAGATCGCTCCCGTCGAGACGCTGCAGCCGCCCTACTCGCTGGTCGCGCGGGAGGTCGAGGAGGAGCTGCTGCCGTTCGCCGAGCGCGAGCGGATCGGCGTGATCGTGTACTCGCCGATGGGGTCCGGC
The DNA here is from genome assembly GCA_036273355.1 of Gaiellales bacterium. Classification (GTDB taxonomy): domain Bacteria; phylum Actinomycetota; class Thermoleophilia; order Gaiellales; family JAICJC01; genus JAICYJ01. The sequence goes on along the minus strand of DASUHV010000289.1, from coordinate 11,715 downwards.
CTGCTCACCGGCGCGATGACCCGCGAGCGGATCGAGCAGCTGCCCGAGGACGACTGGCGCAAGCGCAGCGCGCGCTTCCAGGAGCCGCAGCTGTCCGAGCACCTCGCGCTCGTGGATCGGCTGCGCATGGTCGCCGACCGTCATGACACGACCCCGGGCGCGGTCGCAGTCGCCTGGACGCTGCGAAACCCCGCGGTCGACGGCGCCATCACGGGCTTCCGCCGCCCCGACCAGGTCGACCCGATCATCACCGCAGCACAGCTGGAGCTCAGCGACGAGGACGTCGCGACCATCGAAGGGAGGGCGTGAGATGGCCACCAGCACCGCAACCACGACGAGGATCGGCTTCGTGGGCCTGGGGAACATGGGCGGCAACATGGCCGCCCGGTTCCTCGCCGCCGGCTACCCGGTCTACGGCGAGGAGCGAAGCCACGCCCACGCGGAGGGGCTCGTCCACGACGGCCTGCAGTGGCGCGACACGCCGCGGGAGGTCGCCGAGGCCGCCGACATCGTCTTCACGTCGGTGCCCGACGACGACGTGCTGGACGCGGTGGCATCGGGACCCGACGGCATCCTCGCCGGCCTCGCCGCCGACCAGATCTGGGTCGACATGAGCACGGTCAGCCCGCACGCGAGCCGCGAGCTTGCCGAGCGCGTGCGCGCACAAGGGGCCGCGATGCTGGACGCGCCGGTATCGGGCAGCGTCCCCCAGGTGCAGAGCGGAACGCTCACGATCATGGTGGGCGGAGACGAGCACGCCTACGCGCGCGTCGAGCCGGTGCTGCGCGAGCTGGGCACGCCCACGCGCGTGGGCGACAACGGGCAGGGGCTCGTGCTGAAGCTCGCGATCAACATCAGCCTCGCGGTGCAGATGCTCGCCTTCTCGGAGGGGCTGCTTCTGGCCGAACGCTCCGGCATAGACCGCGGGCTCGCAATCGACGTCATGACCCAGAGCCCGATCGGCTCACCGATGCTGAAGGCGCGCGCCGACCTGCTCCGCGAGCTGCCGGATGACGCGTGGTTCAACATCGAGCTGATGCAGAAGGACGTGGCGCTCGCGCTCGAGGCCGGCCGCCGGCTGCCGGTCTCGCTGCCGTCAGCCGCAACCGCAGACCAGATGCTCACCGTCGCCCGCGCGATGGGTTACGGAGAGCGTGACCTGGCAGGGCTGTTCGAGGTGCTGGCCCGCGTCTCGGATGGCGATCCCCATGCATGAGTGACGCCGTCGCCTGGTCGACCGCGGTTAGGTCGGGAGCACCACGCTGACGACGAAGCCGCCGCTCGTTGTGCGACCCGCGTCGAAGCGGCCGCCGCAGAGGGCGACTCGTTCGCGCATGCCGACGAGGCCATGCCCGCCACCGGACACGCGCGCTGTTCCGCCCCGGCCGTCGTCGGCGATCTCGAGCTCGAGCGAGTCGGAGCGGTAGCTGACCCGCACGGTCGCGTGCGCGTCGCCCGCGTGCTTCAGCGTGTTCGTCAGCGCCTCCTGGATGATCCGGTAGGCGGATAGGTCGATCCCGACCGGAAGCTCGCGTCGCTCGCCGTCGAGGTCGAGCCGGACGGGAAGGCCCGCTTCACAGAGCTGCTCGACGAGCATCGGCACGTCGTCGAGCCCCGGTTGGGGCGTCAGCGGCTCGGCCGACTCGTCCCGGAGCATCCCCAACAGGCGGCGCGTCTCCGTGAGCGCGCTGCGCCCGGTCCGTTCGACCGTCTCGAGCACTTCGCGGGTGTCGGCGTGCTCGTCGCTGAGCACGCGCCGTTCGGCGCCGGCCTGCACGACGATGATCGAGACGTGGTGTGCGATCACGTCGTGCAGCTCTCGCGCGATCCGTGACCGCTCCTCGACGACCGCCTCCCGTGCGGCGACGTCGCGCTCGCGCTCGGCGATCTGCGCGCGGCGCTCGCGCTCACCGACGACGCGACGGACGAGCAGCATGACCACGGCGGTCACAACTGTGAACTGCACGGACTTCAGGCTCACGTCCGACCCGGCACTCGCACCGAGGTCGACCGCCAGGATCAACGCCAGGCCGAACCTGAAGCGTGGTGGTGACGCCCAGACGGCCAGCGCATACAGTGCGCACAGGTTCGCGATCGGATAACCGACGAACTGTGGGCCGTGCCAGACGGCGAAGTTGAGGGTTGCAAACACCGGCACGGCCGTCCCCACCAGCGCCGGATAGCGGCGGCGAACCGCCACCGACGCGGTGACCGCCCCCGCGACCAGCCCTGTGGCGAGTCTGTGACCGGATGCGTCACCGCCGAGCCAGGCATCGAGCAGCGCCCCGGCCGTGAGAACAGCTGCCAGCATCCGGTCGAGCACCACCGGATCGAGCCGAGGCCCGGACAGGTGAAGGAACCGCGCGTGCACCCTGCTGAAGGTACACCGCAGGCGACCTCGTGTTGTCGGCCGACCGGGCGATTTCCAGCGCTGGAGATCCACCGATTGGCTGAGGCGAAGATGGGTGGCGGCTAGCGCCGCCCGAAAATGCTGAGGAAGAACAGGAAGACGTTCAGCACGTCGAGGAAGATCGAGGCCGCCAGCAGCGGTGCGACACGGATGTCCTGGGAGCGGCGCAGGCGCTGGAAGTCGACCATCGTGAAGCCGGCGAAGATGATCAGTCCCAGCACCGCGTAGATCAGCTGGCCGTTCGGAATCCGCACGAAGATCGTGACGATGCCGAAGATGATCAGCGCGAGCAGCGCGAAGAACAGGAGCCGGGCGAGGCTGGAGAGGTCGCGACGGGTCGCGTACCCGGCGGCTCCGAACCCGGCGATGAACAGCGCCGTGGCGCCCCCCGCCTGCCACACCGCCTGCGGGTTGGTGCTCACGTAGTAGGCGATCGTGGGCGCAACCGCGAGCCCCATCACCAGGCCGAACGTGAGCAGCAGGACGATGGCCAGCTGCTCCGACCGGTGCGCCGCTGCCTGCAGCCCGAACAGGCAGACGATCGCGACGATGAACCACAGCCAGCCCCACTGATAGGCCATGTCGCGGCCGAGGTAGGCGCCCAGCGCGAAGAACGCTGAGGTCAGCGCCACGAATCCCATCGTCTGCCCGAACAGGGCGTGCGACTCGTCGCGAGTGAGGACCGGGGAGGTGCTGGTGTCCGAGATCACCCCTCAACAGTACCCACCGGGCGATGCCGGTTCAAGCGACGCGCCGGCGTCCTGGGCTTGACATATGTCGATATGGATATATATGATGCGCTATGGCCCGAGCAGCCACAACCGCAGATGCGTTCAACGCTGTGGCCGAGCCCCGGCGCCGCCAGATCCTGGACATCCTGGCCGGCGGGGAGCGACCCGTGAACGACCTGGTCGGCCTCACGGGGCTGGCACAGCCGCAGGTGTCGAGGCACCTGCGTGTGCTGCGCGAGGTGGGGGCGGTGGACGTGCGCGACCAGGGCCGGCAGCGGCTGTACCGGATCAACGGCCAGGCGCTGAAGCCCATCCACGACTGGGTGGCGGCCTACGAGCGCTCCTGGTCGGAGCGGTTCGAACAGCTCGATGCAGTGCTCGAGGAACTTCAAGCGGAGGAGGTAGACGATGGCAGCGACGAGTAGCGGGACGGCAACGGTGACGCTCCCCACGGATCGGCAGATCCTGATCACGCGCGAGTTCGACGCACCCAGGCACTTGGTGTACAAGGCGTGGACGACGCCGGAGCTGGTCAAGCGCTGGTGGCACGCCAACCGCGGCCGGGTCACCATCGCGGAGATCGACCTGCGGGTGGGGGGCGCCTGGCGATACGTGAGCGTGACCGAGAGTGGTGTGGAGGTCGCGTTCCACGGCGAGTATCGGGAGATCGTCCCGAACATGCGGATCGTCTCGACCGAGGTCTACGAGGGCATCCCCGACGCCGAGCAGCACGCGGCGCTGAACACCCTCACCCTGACCGAGCGGGACGGCCGCACGCTCCTGACCGTGCTGGTGGAGCACCCCACGAAGGAGGGCCGCGATGCCCACATCAACTCCGGGATGGAGCCGGGCATGCAGGATGCGCTTGACCTGCTGGAGCAGGTCGCGGTCTCGCTTGGCTGAGCGGGCCAACGAGCCAGCCAGCTGACGCGAATGCTTAGCCGTGGTCCGGCAGGGTCAGGCTGAAGCCAGACCCTTGAACACCGTGCCAGTCGTAGTAGAAGGGTCTGGCTTCAGCCTGACCCTGCTGACCGGGCGCAGGCGTCCGTCTTCAGCAACTACCCGGCGAACAGCTCGGCCACGGCGCGCTCGAGCTGCTCGCGCGGGACGTCGCGGACGTGCTGGGCGAGCCCCCAGCGATGGCCGAACGGGTCGGTGATCTGCCCGTAGCGCTCGCCCCAGAAGGCCTCGGCCAGCGGCTGGCGCACCTCGGCGCCGCCGTCGATTGCGCGCTGCCAGACGGTGTCCACGTCGTCGGTCGACAGGTGCAACACGGTCGCCGTGCCGCCGATGCTGAGGGGCGAGAGCACGCCCATCTCCGGGAACTCATCGGCCAGCATCACCGTCGAGGAGCCGAACCGGAGCTCCAGCTGCATCAGCTTGCCGCTGGGCACGGCCAGCCGGCCGCGCTCCTCGGCGCCGAGCACCGCGGTGTACCACTCGGCCGCCGCCGCGGCGTCCCGGACGACGAGGTGCGGCGTGATCGCGAGAGCGCTCATGCGCTGGCCGGCACGCCGTGCCGGGCGACGGCGCGGTCGTAGTTGAGCCGCATCAGCACGATCACATCGCGCACGTCGTCGTCGTCGTTGATGCGGCGGGCGGCCGGCCCCTGCGAGTCGGGGAAGACGGGGTGCGGCACGATCCGGCCCTCCGCCATCAGCTCGGCCCACATGGTCTTCGGGAACGAGAAGTGCGCCGCGTGGTCGCCGTGCAGGTGGCCGATCTCGCGTCGTCCCACTTTGAATGCGTACTCGCCGCGGCGGCCGGGACCGGCGGTGACGCCGGGCCACGTGGTGACCTCCGCCGTGATCGTCTGGCTCGCCGTCTGTTCGCTGGTCATGGGTACCTCCCGGAGTGATCTTGGATGTCGAACCCCAGACTACAACTTCAAGTTAACTTGAAGTCAAACGGCCGGCGTGGTTCACTGCAGACATGCCGGAACTGCTCACGATCGGCGATGTCTCGCGGCGGAGCGGGGTCGCAGCCTCCGCGCTGCGCTTCTACGAGCAGCGCGGCCTGATCGCCTCGGAGCGGTCGGGTTCGGGCCACCGCCGCTACCCGCGGGCGGTGCTGCGGCGGATCGCCTTCGTCGTCTTCGCGCAGCGGGTGGGGCTGACACTGGACGAGATCGCCGTCGAGCTGGGCAAGCTGCCTCCGGGCCGCGCGCCCACCCGCCGCGACTGGTCGCGCCTGTCACGCACCTGGACAACGCGGATCGACGAGCGGATCCACGAGCTGGAACGGCTGCGGGCGGGGCTGACCCAGTGCATCGGGTGCGGGTGCCTGTCGCTCGACCGCTGCCGGCTCGCGAACCCCGGCGACCGGGCCGCCGGCCTCGGGCCCGGCCCGCGCTACTGGATCGGCGATCCGCGGCCGCGCTGAGGGGCCGTCACTTCGAGGGCAGCGTGCGGGCGAACGTCGTGCCCAGCGTGACCCACTCCGCCAGCTGCGCCCGGGTCTGAATGTCCTCGGAGCGCACCCGCAGCCAGCCCTGCATCGGGCGGCCGCGCATCTCCATCGGGCGGCCGGCTGTGGTTGCGACCAGTTCGTCCGACATCGCCGGGTCGACGCGCACCAGCAGCCCGCCCTGGCCGCTCGCGGCCACCGCCATGTTGCCGCCGATCAGGAAGGCCAGCCCGCCGAACATCTGCTTCTCGGTCAGCTCCTGCTCGCCGGCGACCAGCTCCCGTATGCGCTCCGCGAGCGCCTCGTCGTACGCCATGGCGGCGATGGTACACAAGGCGGTTCACCGCCCGATCGCGGGGACGCGACCTATGATCGTCGCCACATGCCGGCCGCGACCCGAGGGAGACCACACCATGGCTGACAAGCCGCCCATCGATCTCTACATCGCCGCCTACTCCGACGCCGACGCCGCCCAGGCCGACTGGGACGGTCTCAAGCAGCTCGCACGCGAGCGAGTGATCACCGTGGACGCAATGGTGCTCGTCCGGCGCGACGCCGACGGCAAGATCAAGGTCGAGGACAACGGCCACGAGGTCGGCGTGGGCGCAACGCTGGGTGTGGTCGGCGGCGCCATCATCGGCCTCATCTTCCCGCCGTCGCTGCTGGCCTCGGCCGTGGTCGGCGGCGGCATCGGGGCCGGCGCCGGCGCGCTGCTCGACCATCACCTCAAGAGCGAGATCAAGGCCGACGTCGAGGACTCGCTGCCGCCGAACAGCTCGGGCATCGTGGCGGTGTTCGAGGAGCGCTGGGTGACCGAGATCGAGAAGCAGCTGCGGAACGCTGCGAAGGTGGAGAAGCACCAGGTCGATGCCGACAGCGTCCAGAGCGTGAAGGCGGAGGCCGCCAAGAGCGGCGGCTGAGCGCGTCCGGCGCACCGAGACCAGAACTAAACGGACACGCTCTCCGCTTCTGCTACCGTGAGGCGATGGCCGGAATTTCTGCACCCGAACGGGGGTCGCGGCGCGACGCCCAGCGAAACCGCGCGCTGCTGATTGCCGCGGCCCGCGAGTCGTTCGCCGAGCACGGCGTCGACGCACGGTTGGACGAGATCGCCCGCCGCGCCGGCGTGGGCACCGGCACGCTCTACCGCCACTTCCCGACCCGTGAGGCGCTTGTGGAGGCGATCTTCGCCGAACGCGTCGGAGAGTTTCTCGCGCTGGCCGAGGCCGGGCTCGCCGAGCCCGACGCCTGGGCCGGGCTGGTCGGCTTCCTGGAGGCGACGCTCGAGCTGCAGCGCAGCGACCGCGTGCTCAAGGAGATCTTCCTGCGCTATCCGCCCGGCGAGGGCCGGCTGGCCGAGACGCGCGCGCAGATGCGGGCGCAGTTCGACGAGCTGATCGGTCGCGCACGCGACCAGGGCTCGCTGCGGCCCGACTTCACCGTTGCCGACCTGGCGCTGCTGTTGTGGTCGTTCGCCCCGGTGATCGACGCCACCGCCGATACGGCGCCCGAGGTCTGGCGGCGTCACCTGCACTGGCTGCTGGACGGCCTGCGCGCGGAGGCGGCGACACCGCAGACGCAGCCGCCGCTCGATGACGACCAGCTCAGCGAGTCGATGCGTTGCCTGCGTGCGCAACGGTTCGGGAGGCGACAGTGAGCACGCCCGCTCCGACCGCCTCCGCACCCCCGCAGCGCGTCCGCCTGATCTTCGCGGCGCTGATGCTGGTGCTGTTGCTGGCGTCGCTCGACCAGACGATCGTCTCGACGGCGCTGCCCACCATCGTCGGCGACCTCGGCGGCCTGTCGCACCTGTCCTGGGTGGTGACCGCATACCTGCTCGCGTCCACGGTCTCCGGTCCCCTCTACGGCAAGCTCGGCGATCTGTACGGCCGCAAGCCGCTGCTGCAGGCGTCGATCGTGCTGTTCCTGGTCGGCTCCGTGCTGTGCGGGCTCAGCCAGAACATGACCGAGCTGATCGCGTTCCGAGCTCTGCAGGGCCTGGGCGGCGGCGGGCTGATCGTGCTGACGCTGGCGGTCGTCGGCGACATCTTCTCGCCTCGCGAGCGCGGCCGCTACCAGGGATTCTTCGGCGCCGTCTTCGGCGTGTCGACGGTGATCGGCCCGCTGCTGGGCGGCTTCTTCGTCGACAACCTGTCCTGGCGCTGGATCTTCTACGTGAACCTGCCGGTGGGAGCGATCGCGCTGATCGTGATCGGGGTGGCGTTCCACTCGCGCGCCGAGCACGTCCGTCACAGCATCGACTACCTGGGCGCCGGGCTACTGGCCACCGGCCTCACCGCCGTCGTGCTGTTCACCAGCCTGGGCGGCACCACGTACGCCTGGGGGTCACCGGAGTCGCTCACCATACTGGCCGTCGGCATCGTGACGCTGGTCGCCTTCCCCTTCGCGGAGCGCCGCGCCGCCGAGCCGATCCTGCCGCTCGAGCTGTTCCGAAACCGCGTGTTCGTCGTGACCAGCGCGGTCGGCTTCATCGTCGGCCTGGCGCTGTTCGGCGCGATCACGTACCTGCCGCTGTACCTCCAGGTCGTGAAGGGGCATAGCCCGACCAGCTCCGGGCTGACCCTGACGCCGCTGATGGTGGGCCTGCTGTTCACCTCCATCCTCAGCGGTCAGCTGATCAGCCGCTACGGTCGCTACAAGCCGTTCCCGATCATCGGCACCGCGATCATGACGGTGGCGGTGCTGATGCTGTCGCGGCTGGAGGTGGGCACGCCGATCTGGCAGACGATCGTGGCGATGGTGGTGCTCGGCCTGGGCCTGGGCATGGTCATGCAGGTGCTGGTGCTGGCCGCTCAGAATTCGGTCGATCACAGCGAGATCGGCGTTGCCACGTCCGGCTCGACGCTGTTCCGGCAGATCGGCGGCTCGATCGGCGTGGCCGCCTTCGGCGCGATCTTCACCAACCGGCTGGCCGGCGAGCTCGCCGCCAAGCTTCCGCCCGGCGCCCACATCCCCACCACCGCCAACCCGGAGATCGTCAAGCACCTGCCGGCCGCGGTGCACTCGCCCTATGTGCATGCGGTAGCCGCGGCGCTGCAGCCGGTGTTCCTGACCGCCACCGGCATCGCGTTCATCGCATTCGCGCTGACCTGGCTGCTGCGCGAGCAGCCGCTTCGCACAACGACGTCGGCAGCGGCGGCCGGAGTCGAGCCAGCGGTGGCGGCCGAGGAGTCGCAGCAGCATACGACCGCCACCAAGCCCGTACCGCGCGAATCCATGCGCTAGAGTCGGCGCCCGGGCCAGAACCGGTCCGCCCGGCCGCCGACAGGGGGACGCGTTGTTCGAGCAGACGACGGACAGCCAGGCGCACGAGGGTTCGTCGCTCGCGCTCGATGCCGACGTCATGCGGCAGCTGGGATACCGCACGATCGACATGCTGGTTGATCGCATCACGGGACCGCCGGGCCCGGTGGTGACCGCCGAGTCGCCTGGCGAGCTGCACCGGCGACTGTCGATGCCGCCGCCCGAGCAGCCGGCCAACTTCGACGAGATCCTGGACGACCTCGAGCGCGACGTGCTGCCCTACGTCGCCCGTCTCGCCCATCCCGGCTATCTCGCCTACATCCCCGGCGAGGGCACCTGGCCCGGGGCGCTCGGAGATCTGATCTCCAGCGCGCTCAACATCGATGCCTGCTGGTGGCTGGGTGCCTCCGGACCGGCCGCGCTGGAGCTGGCCGTGCTCGACTGGTTCCGGCAGTGGGTCGGCTATCCGGCCGAGGCGGGCGGCGCGCTTGTCTCGGGTGGGTCGGCCGCGAACCTGACGGCGCTCGCCTGCGCCCGCGAGGCGCTGATGGGGGAGATGGACGCGCGCGCCGTGCTGTACATGTCCGACCAGGCGCACTCGTCGCTGGCCCGCGCCGCGCGCGTGCTCGGGTTCGGCCCCGACCAGGTGCGGGTGATCCTGAGCGACCACGTCGGCCGCATGCGCCCGGACGCGCTGGAGGGCGCGATCGGCGCCGACCTGGCCGCCGGCCGGCGCCCGCTGCTGGTCGTCGCCAACGCGGGCAGCACGGCGGTGGGTGCGATCGACCCGTTCACCGAGCTGTCGCGGATCTGTCGCGAGCACGACGCCTGGCTGCACGTGGACGGCGCCTACGGGGCGTTCGGCTGCCTCACGGAGCGAGGGCGGGCCGCGCTGGCCGGCATGGAGCTGGCCGACTCGATCACGCTCGATCCGCACAAGTGGCTGTACCAGCCGGTCGAGGTGGGCGCTCTGCTGGTGCGCGACGGCGACCGCCTGCGGCGCTCATTCGAGATCCACCCCAGCTACCTGAAGGGCACCGAGGCCGTCGATCGCGAGGTGAACTTCTCCGACCTGGGCGTCCAGCTGACGCGCAGCTGCCGCGCGCTGAAGCTGTGGATCTCGCTGCGCTACTTCGGGGTGGACGCGTTCCGCCAGGCGATCGACCGTTGCATCGACCTCGCCCTGCACGCCCAGCGGCGTGTGGAGCGCTCGCCCGAGCTCGAGCTGATGTCACCGGCGTCGCTGGGAGTGGTGGCGTTGCGGCGCCATCCCGCCGGTGTCGACGACGAACGCGTTCTGGAGCGCATCAACACCGACCTCGTGCAGCAGATCGAGGCGGGCGGCGAGGTGTTCGTGTCGTCGGGGCAGGTGCGCGGCCGTCACACGCTGCGGCTGTGCGTGCTGAACCACTCCACGACCGCGAGCGAGGTGGACAGGGCGATCGACCTGCTGGAAACGCTGCCGGTCGACCTGGCGCCACGCTCCGCGGAGGGTGGGGCGGGAGCGGGAGCGCCGGCCGGCTCGCTCGAGCTGTTCGCCACGCTCGGGCCGGATCAGCTGGCCCTGCTGCGTAGCGCGGCCACCGAGATCGAGGTCGACGCGGGCGAGGTCGTCCTGGGCCGCTGGCAGACGAGCCGCGACATGTACGTGGTGCTTTCCGGCGCCGTGCGGGTGGAGGGCGCCGACGCGACCCTAGGGCGGCTGCTGCCGGGCCAGTTCTTCGGCGAGCTCGCCGCGCTCGACTGGGGTGCGAGCTTCGGCCGCGCTCGCTCGGCCGACGTGATCGCGGATGAGCCGACGCGGCTGCTGAGGATGGACTGGCATCTGACCGACCAGCTGATGAAGGAAGCTCCGGGGTTCGCCGAGGTGGTCGAGCGGGTCGCCCGCGAGCGCCTCGGCACGCTCTGATTCCCCCCGCTGATTGCGGCCAGATTTGCACGGCCAAGCAAGCTCCAACCTCCCGCCGCCAGAGTTCTTGGTCACCTTTGCAACGACCGAACGCTCTGACGCATCATGGCTCTCACTCAACCCGACCGTGACATCCTGCGCAGAGCGCAGGCGGGTGATGAGCGCGCCTTTGCCATCATCCTTCGCCAGTATCACGCGCCGATCTTCAACTACGCCGCGCGCGTGCTGTCGAACGACCGGGCGCTGGCCGAAGACGTCTGCCAGGAGATCTTCGTCCGCATGCACCGCGCGCTGCCGCGGTTCGACGATCGGTCGCTGTTCACCACCTGGCTGTTCCAGATCGCCAAGAACCGCCTCGTCGACGAGCTGCGGTCCCGCGAGCGGCGCATCCGGCCGGCGGTCGAGCTCGATTCGGTCTGGTCGCTGGGGCTGGCAGCGCCGGTACCGTTCCACGCGATCGAGGACATGGACATCCTGTGGCGGGCGATCGGTGCGCTCAGCCCCGACCTGAAGATGGCGCTGGTTCTGCGCGACGTGATCGGCCTCTCCTACGTCGAGATCGCAGACTCGCTCGAGACCACGCTGGCCGCCGTCAAGTGGCGGATCTACAAAGCCCGCGAAACGGTCGCTGCCGAGCTCACACGTGAGGGCCTCGATCGCCCCATCTCAACGATGCCCGCCGACCGCGGGGCATGACACTCCGACCGGAGCGATCGCGCGAGTAGACTCGGGCGCGGCGTTCCCCAAGCGTCCCGGACGCTCGATCCCGGTCGGCTACGGGCGGCTGTCGGCCGTGAGTCTTGAGTGCGGCTTGACACCCCGTTGTTCGTGCGGGATGCTGGCTTGCGCTCCGGTCATGCGGCGACCATGCCGCATCTGCGTATCCATTGGGGGTGGAGAATGTTTATCAAGTGCCGATCGGCCATGGCCGTGGTGGTGATTGCTGTTTTGGGGGTTGTGGGCCTTGGGACGAGTGTCGCGGATGCGTCGGCGCC
>DASUHV010000288.1:0-2029 GCA_036273355.1 Gaiellales bacterium | reverse complement strand
CGGCGCGTCGTCGAGCTGGGTGGCCAGCGGCGGCGGGTGCAGGTTGAAGATGGCCCGCTCGGGGCGGGTCAGCCGGTCGGCGTTGCGCTTGATGGCCGCCGCGAGCTCCTCCTCGGTCTCCTCCCGGTAGGTGTGCCACGGGGTGGTGTTCGAGTAGCCCCAGCTGATCATCTCGTGGTCGTCGTCGATCCAGACGACCTTGTCCTCGCAGTTCGTGCCCCACGGGGCGCTATCCAGCAGCGCGGCCAGCTCCGGCGGGTCGTCGTTGCCGAGCATGAAGTAGAGCGGCACGCCCCTGGGGCGCAGCCGCTCGTCGGCGATCTCCAGCCACTGGGTGAGGCGCTCCCGCATCAGCTTCAGGAACACCTCGTCCAGGGTTCCCGCGGCCTCCATCGCCTCCAGCTCGCCCGGCTCGGCCCGGTACGGGTAGTAGCCGTGGTCGGCGATGAGCTTCTCCAGCGCGGCCAGCTCCGGGCCTTCCTCCACGGTCCGCTCCACCCCGGCGAACCGGGCGGACCACCGGCCACCGGGCTGGCGGACGATCTGCTGGATGGCCTTGCCGGCCAGGTCGGCCCCGAGCACCAGCACGTTCGCGCCGTAGATCGGGGCGGCGTTGATGAACTTGCGGAAGCACACGCTCGACCCGTGCAGGTCGCTCACGAAGTAGATCGTCGTCCTGGCCATGGCGCCATCCTGCCTGCTCCGGCCGCCCTCAGCCCGCGGCGTGACGCCGTCCCGCCAGGCCTGCGTGAGCGGCCTGACGGGCCCCGCGGCGGCCGCGGCCCAGGTCCGTAAGTGATTCCTTGACACTCATGAGAACACGGTGCTTCACTCACGACAAAGCGCTATAGCGGTGGTCACCACCAGCAAGGTGGGTGTGTGCTGTGACGACTGAGAGCAGAACGGGCCGCCTGTTCGTCCGGAACAGCACCGGCCTGGTGCGCGAGGCGTCGGCGGTCGACGCGACGATCTTCAACGCGGTCATCTCCGCGCCGATCGGCTCCACCATCGCCTACTCGATCTTCTTCACGCTGGTCGCCTTCCCGGGCGCCTCCCCCAGCGGCGTCCTGCTGATCACGCTGATCATCAACATCCCGGTGCTGATCATGTTCGCGCTGCTGGCCGCGAGCATGCCGCGGGTCGGTGGCGACTACGTCTGGGTCAGCCGGGTGCTGTCCCCGCCGCTGTCGCTGATCTCCAACGTGGCGATGATCTTCGGCGGGCTGTTCGGCGCGGCGTTCTTCGCCAAGTTCTTCTCCGTGTTCGCACTCGGCCCGGCGCTGGTCGCGCTCGGCGTGCTGGCCAACAACGACTCGTTCGTCAGCTGGGGAAACTCGTTCCAGACGAACACGACCTGGATCCTGATCGCGTCGCTGGCCATGGTCGTGCTGCAGACCCTCATTCTGATGCGCGGCACCAAGACCACGTTCCGCTGGCAGAACGGCGCGTTCATCATCGCCATGACCGGCACCCTGATCGCGTTCGTGGTGCTGCTGGTCGGCTCCCGGCACGGGTTCCTGTCCCACCTCGACGCGGTCAACCACAAGTTCGGCGGCGGGACCTCGGCGCAGATCATCGCCAAGGCCAACGCCGCCGGCGCGCACCCCGACCTCGGCAACCTGAACGCGACCCTGCCGACGCTGTTCTCCATCCAGGGCTTCATGATGTGGAACTTCTGGTCGGTCTACATGTCCGGGGAGCTCAAGAGCGCCTCGAACCGCCGCCGTCAGCTGAGCGTCATGTTCGGCGCGCTGATCTGGGACGTCGCGCTGCTGATCCTCGGCACGCAGGCGCTGTTCCGGATCGCCGGCTACAACCTGGTCTACGCGCTGAACCTGCCGAGCCCGGCGTACATGATCCCGTCCGGGCCCTTCTACCAGTTCCTCGCCGCGCTGGTCTACAACACCCCGGTGCTGACGGTGCTGATCCTCGGCACGTTCCTGTTCTGGAGCCTGCCGTCGATGATCGCGAACACCTACATGCCGATCCGGTCGTTCTTCGCCTGGTCGTTCGACCGGCTGATGCCGGA
>DASUHV010000287.1:0-15695 GCA_036273355.1 Gaiellales bacterium | reverse complement strand
CGGCGGTGCGGTCTGGTTGGTCGGAGACTCCACGGCGGCCGCCATCGGCTGGGCTGGCACGAAGTTCAACTGGTGTCCGAGCGCGAAGCCCGACCTGTGGAGAACCACGGGCCCGCCGCCGTAACCGAAGCCGGAACGATTGAGCGATGGCCCGCCCGGATGGCCCGTCGCGGCAAATCCGAGATTCTTCCCGACGTCGGTGGACGGCCGGGTGGGCATGGCCTGGGCGGCCGATGCCGAGATCGCCAGCAGACCGGCGGCGACGAGGACGGTGCGGAACAGTCGAGAGGTGGTGCGCATGGGAGTGCTCTCCTTCTGGGTGGATGTGAGGCACGAAGTCATGAGCAGAACCTAAGCCGCACGCAGCGGCCTTACGACACCCGGGGATACGCCGGCAATGTATTGCTCGATACACGAAGTTACGGCGCCGCCGGTGGCAACGGCCGACGCAGCCCCCATCCCCTCGGGGTTGACCCATCGCATTGGCACCCGTAGGTTCGGTGGGTGGACATAGCTCGGTATCGCGCCACGCTCCAGGCGCTCACCGAGGCACGACGGCAGGCCGCGCGGATGCTGGTTCGCGGCGGGCTGGACGATGCCCAGCGGGAGCAGTGGCTTTGGATCATTGACCTGCTCGATTCGATCGAACGCGCCTCACGTCGTGCGCTGCGCGACGAGGTAGTGATCGCCTCGCCACGGAGGAGCCGCCGCTAGGCGCGCCGCTTCGACCTCGAGCGGACATCACCAGTAGGCACGGCTCGCTTTCCGTGGAGCATCCGATCGCAGAGACGCGGGAAAGCGCCGCGCGCTGTGCGGGTCTAGGAGGTGAGTTCGACGGTCAGCACTTGGCCTTGGATTCCCGGAACGTATTGGCTGGTTTGTCCGGTGGCGGGGAGCGGGAGGCTGACCCATTGGCCGTTGATGACGAGGCGGCTGCCGCCGCCGCTGGTGCCGGTAACGTAGAACCAGGCGAAGCGGGTGATGGTGGCGGAGCCGTTGCCGCCCGGGAGCGAGGCCACGATCGGGACGTACATGAGGCGGGGCGGAAGGCTATTCGCGTCGTCCCAGGACTGGGGGATGACCTGGTATTGGCCGTTGCCGATGCTCTGCAGGTCAGAACTCATCAGGTTGTTGCCGGGTGGCATCTGGTTGATCACGTTTGCCGAGGGCTGGGAGGCGCCGGACTTGACCGACAGGCAGCCGCCGACCACCAGCGGGTCGGAGGGCAGCTGGTCGCTCAGCTCATCCTTGACGTTGGTGGGCGTGCCCATGTTGGTGTTGCCGCTGCAGCTGCCACCCGTGGTATTTCCGGACGCGGGCAGGTCGATCGTGCCATAGGCACCCGGCTGGGCCTGGTCGAACAGCGTGGTACCGACACCGTTGTTGTACGAAGCTTCGGGGACGGCGTAGGGCGCAACGTGGCCGGCTACCTGGCCGAGCGCCTCGATCTTCGCTGTGGCGGTCGAGGTGACGGTGATCGAATGAACACCGAAGAGGCCAAGGATATAGGTCGGAGAGGGGCGGCTGACCGTGACGGTGACCGTATCGCCGCCACTCAGCGACGTCGACACCTGGTCACCCGGCATGTCATTCGACGCTGCGTTTTGTTGCGCCGTCGCCTGCCAGGTACCTTGCGGGATCGTCGCCGCGCCGGCCAGCGCCGCCGCGTCAGCGACATTCTGCGTCGACCGCTTCTGCACATACCCATTACCCAGATCGATCACCAACCCCGACATCGCTATCAACACACCCATAAAAAGGACGACCAGCGGCAGCGTCTGACCAGCCGCGCTGCTCAGCGGCCTGCGCCTGTGATACGCGAACGTGGCGCGCAGGATCCGACGCGACGGGTTGCGCAGTACGTGAAGAGCCTTCATGTGACTAGGAGCCTTTCGCTACGGGGAGTCGCCACCGGCTCGAGTGTCCGAGGGATGGCGCTGCGAGGTAATCCCCCGACCGAGGGACTCGGCTCGGCCCTGGGCGCCGAGCGGCTCGATGTTCCTAGGCGGATGTGTGCCGGTCGTGAGATGCTGCCGCTGTCGGCGGCAGGCCCGAGTCATGGTGAGGCGTTCCCAATCCTCCAGCCATCAAGCTCCGGCTCACCCGCCGCCGACGCATCCGCCTAGCGGAGATCAGACGGCCGCTGGCTCGAGCGGAGCAGCTCCTGGCGATGCTGGTCGTTCAACTCGGCTGCTTACCTTCGACGCGCCTGTACGAGCCGTCCATCTGCCGGTCCCAGTAGACGCCGACACACCGGCAGAGCGCCCACCCGGGCTGCTCGCCCTGGCCTGTCATGTCTTGAAGTTCGCCCTTGCACTCCTGGCAGAAGATGCCGACTCCACCCAACCCGTCGTCCCCTCCGGTGCGCCGCTCCTGAACCCTGGAGCGTGCCGCGACCCTACACCCGCAACGAACCTATTCGTGCGACAGGGGTGGCAGGACTTGAACCCGCGACCTACGGTTTTGGAGACCGCCGCTCTACCAACTGAGCTACACCCCTCAGAGCGTGCGGGACGCGCCCACACGCACGGCCAATCCTAGCCCACCGGTACTCAGCCGAGGCCCGCAGCGTCCAGCAGTCTTCGCAGGCGAGCCGGGTTCTGCGGGCTCTCGACCAGGCCCGTCAGCCCCATCCCCAGGATCGTCGTCCGCGACCCGACCTGCTCCACGATCGCCACGCCCTGGTCGAGGCTGATCCCGTCCGGCTCGGGCATGAAGCAGTCGATCTGGCTCGGGTCGAGCACGTCGCAGTCAAACGCGACGTACGCGCCGGCGACACCCTCCAGCGACCCCAGCTCCGTGGCCAGGCCACGCGTCACGATGAACTCCTGCTCCGGTGGGTCGAGGCTGCGCGCGCCGATCAGGCAGCTGTCCTCGACCCGCGCGTGGCCGTCGTCCAGGATCATCCGAAACGGCATCCCCCACTCGTTTCCGGAGGGCGAGGTCTGCGGCGTGTTCAGGTCGCCGTGGGCGTCGACCCACACCACCGCCACCCTGCCCACCCGGTCGGCCAGCCCGGCCACGGCACCCACGTGCGTGCAGCAGCAGCCTCCCAGCACCACGGCGCGCTCCGGCAGCACCGCGCGCACCCCTTGCGTCTGCTCCGAAACGGTCGCCTCCGCCACGGTGGCGGCCTGCGGAACGCCGATGTCCATCATGGCCGCCCGCGTCATCGGCTCGCCGCCCGCGCCGAAGGCCGTCGGCACCCGCACCAGCCGGCCCTCGCTCACGCCGGCATCAGCTCCTCGAGCGCACGGGGCAGGCCAGACAGGTCGCTGATCTCGCGATCGGGCACCGGCCCGGGCATCTCGCCCAGGCGGTTCACCCACACCGTCGGCATGCCCATCTCGCCGGCAGGCGCGACGTCGTGGAACAGGCTGGCACCGACGTGCACGTGTCGCTGCGGGTCCGCGTCGGTCAGCTCGAAGAACCGGTTCCAGTGGCCGGGCTGCGGCTTGTACGACCCGACGTCCTCGGCCACGATCACCCGGTCGAAGCGCACGCCCAGCCGCGGCAGCGACTGCGCGATCAGGTCGCGGTCGCAGTTGGACAGGATCGCGAGGCTCCAGCCGCGCCGCTTCAGCTCGGCAAGCGAGTCCGGCACCTCCGGGAACGCCGGCCAGTTGGCCAGCGATTCCGACAGTGCGTGTGCCTCGCCGTCTGCCAGCACGCGCCCCTCGTCCAGCGCCAGGCCGGCCAGGCACAGGTCGAGCACCTCGCGGTAGCGCCGGTAGCGCTCGGCCTGGATCTCGGGCTCGATCTGGTGATAGCGATACAGCAGCCGCGGCAGATCAGCATCGGCCCCGAACACGCCGCCCAGGGCGGTCGAGACGCCGCTGTTCCAGTCGATCAGGGTGCCGTAGCAGTCGAACGTCGCCCAGCGGCCGCTGTCCATGCAGCCAGCCTACCCCGTGCGCCACCGGCCCTGCTCGTCCCTGGCGATCCGCCCCGCCAGCTCGAGGCGCGTCAGCCCCGCGGCGGCACGCGCCGGCGGCAGCTGCAGCCGCTCCACGAGCTCGTCGGGCAGGGCGGGTGCCTCGCGCAGCGCCTCCAGCAGCAGCCGCTCGTCGCCGGGCGGCAGCGGCGGGGGGTCTGCCGGACGATCGAGGCCCAGCCAGCCGCAGAGGTCGTCAGCGTTTTCGATCAGCCCCGCTCCCGACTTCAGCAGGCCGTTCGTGCCGGCGGCCGACGCGACGCCCGGGGTCCCGGGGACGGCCAGCACGTCGCGCCCCAGATCGAGCGCGTGGTCGGCGGTGATCAGGGCGCCGCTGCGTGCCCGTGCTTCGACCACCACCGTGGCGTCGGCGAGCGCGGCGATCAGCCGGTTGCGGGCAGGGAACCGCCAGGTCGCGGGGCGTGTGCCCGGCGGGTACTCGGACACCAGCAGCCCGGCCTCGCGGATCTGCTCGAACACCGCTCGGTTGCTGCGGGGGTAGACGACATCGACGCCGCAGCCGAGCACGGCGACCGTCACGCCTCCCGCCGCCAGCGCGCCGCGGTGGGCGGCCGCGTCGATGCCGAGTGCAAGTCCGCTCACCACCACTCCGCCGGCCTCTGCCACGGCGCCGGCCAGGCGCTGGGCCAGCAGCAGTCCCGCGTCGGACGCCTTCCGCGCGCCCACGATCGCCGCGGCCGGCGCCGGCGGGTCCACGGCGTCGGGGCGCGCGCCCGACCAGAACAGCGCCAGCGGCGGATCGTGCAGCACCCGCAGCCGCTCCGGGTAGGCCGGCTCCGAGACGGTCGCGCACTCGATGCCGCGGTCGAGCAGGCCGCCACGGTAGGCGGCCACGTCAGCCTCGCGCGCCAGCCGCAGCCCGTCGATCAATGCCGGCAGCGCTCCCATGCGCTGCAGCGTCCCCGGCCCCGCCCGCAGCAGCGAGCCGCAGCCGTACCGCCGCGCCAGCCGCCCGGCATCGACGCCGCTGGTCGCGCCGGCCAGCACCACGCGCAGCTCGTCGGCGGCGCTCACCGCGGCTCCACGCGGTAGGCGAGCGCCTCGGCCACGTCGTCCTCGCCGACGGCCGGTCGGCCGTCCAGCGCGGCCACGGTGGCCGCCACGCTCTGCATCCGGCGGCGGGCGCGCATCGAGAGCAGCAGCCGGTCACAGGCGTCGGCGAGCAGCCGCTCCGCGGCCGGCTCCAGGTCTGCCGGTGACGTCGCCAAAAGCTCGTGTGCGGCCAGCACGCGGGCGGCCACCGCCTCGCTGGTCTCCCCCGGAGCCCCGTGCGCCTCGGAGCGCGGCACCGCCACCCGCAGGTCGAAGCGGTCGGCCAGCGGCCCGCTGATGCGCGACCGGTAGCTCGCCAGCCGCTGCTCCGTGCAGACGCACTCGCGCCTGGGATCGCCATGGTGGCCGCACGGGCACGGATTCATCGCCGCCACCACCAGGCTGCGAGCCGGCAGCCGCACCGAGCCGGCCGCGCGCGAGATCAGCACCTCGCCGTCCTGCATCGGCAGCCGCAGCGCCTCCAGCGCCGCGCGGTTGAACTCGGGCAGCTCGTCCAGGAACAGCACCCCGCGGTGAGCCATCGTCGCCTCGCCCGGGCGCAGGCTGCTGCCGCCCACCAGCGCCGCCTGGGAGGCGCTGTGATGGGGCGCGCGAAACGGCCGCGCGTACGCCCGGCCGTGGCCGTTCAGCGTGCCCGCCACCGACTGGATGCGGGTGATCTCGAGCAGCTCCGGGAGGCTGGGCGGGGGCATGATGCCGGGCAGCCTCCGGGCGAGCATCGTCTTGCCCGAACCGGGCGGCCCCACCATCAACAGGTTGTGGTGCCCGGCCGCGGCGATCTCGAGCGCGCGCCGGGCGGCCGGCTGGCCGCACACGTCGCGCAGGTCGGGGCCGGCCGGCGGCGGCTCGGAACCGGCGGCGGGCACCGGCGTGGGATCGGCCTGGCCGGCAAGGATCTGCACCGCCTCGTAGAGGTCGTAGGCCGGGAGCACCGGTACCGCCTCGGCCAGGCCGGCCTCGACGGCGTTCTCGGGGGCTACCAGCAGCCCCTCCAGGCCCTGCCTGCCGGCCGCCTCGGCGATCGCGATCGTGCCCTGGATCGGCCGCAGCCGCCCGTCCAGGCCGAGCTCGGCGGCGGCGCCCACGCGGCCCACGGCGGCCGATTCGACCTGACCGCTGGCGGCCAGGATCGCGAGCGCGATCGCCAGGTCGAACCCGGATCCCTGCTTGCGCTCGCGGGCCGGCGCCAGGTTGACGGTGACCCGCTCCGGCGGGAACCGGTAGGAGGCCGACTTGATGCCGCTGCGCACGCGCTGGCGCGCCTCCTGGACGGCCCGGTCGGCCAGCCCCACCACCGCGAAGGCGGGCGCCGTGCCGCTCTCGACGTGAGCCTCGACGTCGATGCGGCGGGCATCGATGCCCGTGATCCAGAAGCTGGTCGCCGTCGCGATCATGCGGCCACGCTACGGAGGCGGGGCGCACGGGTGGGTGACGGGACGTGCCGGAACCGTCGCAGGACGGCAACGGCCGGTCAGGCGCGGCTCAGAACGCGGCCGGCAGGTGCCGCACGGCGTAGCCGCTGACCGCGATCACGTCGAAGCGCACCTGCCGGATGCTGTCGTCGCGCGCCATCAGCACCTCGGCGGCCTCGTGCAGCCGCCGCTGCTGCCGCGGCCCCACCGCTTCCAGCGGCCCGCCGTATCGCTCCACCCGGCGCGCCTTCACCTCGCAGATCACGAGCAGGTCGCGCTTGCGCGCCAGCAGGTCGACCTCGCGGCCGGCCACGCGCACGTTGCGTCCGACGATGCGGTAGCCGCGCAGGCGCATCGCCCAGGCCGCCATCGTCTCGGCCAGGCGGCCGTAGCGGTGGTCGGGCAGCCTGCTCACGCCAGCGCGCCCAGCTCCTGGTAGGCGGCGGCCTGGAACGAGCGGCGATGCAACGGGGTGGTGCCGCGCGATCGCACGGCCGCCGTGTGCTCCGGCGTGATGTAGCCGACGTGCGTCTCGAAGCCGTAGCCGGGGTAGCGGTCGGCGATGCCGTGCATGTAGCGATCGCGGGTGACCTTTGCCAGCACCGAGGCGGCGGCGATGGCGGCGCTGCGGCCGTCGCCGCCCACGATCGCGCGGTGCGGCGGGGCGATCGCGCCGATCCGGAACCCGTCGCTGAGGCGCACCTCGGGCAGATCGCCGAGCGACCACAGGGCGCGTGCCATCCCGTCCAGGTTCGAGCGATGCAGGCCCCGGCGGTCGATCTCGTCGGCCGACACCACGACCACCGCGAAGGCGGCCGCGCGCCGCACGATGGCGTGGAACAGCCGCTCCCGCACCTGCTCCGTCAGCCGCTTGGAGTCGTCCAGGTCGGACAGGTCGCGGGCGCAGCGCGCGGACACGTCCAGGCAGACCGCGGCCACCACCAGCGGGCCGGCCAGGCAGCCGCGGCCGGCCTCGTCGGTGCCGGCCACCATCCGCACGCCCAACTTGCGGTCGTGGGCGAACAGGCGGGATCCGGACGAGCGGGGCACCGGCCTAGGGTACCGCCTGTGGCGGATGCTCAGAGCGTGCGGATGCGGTCGAGCGGCCAGTACGTCGCGAAGGCCTTGCCGATGATGTAGGAGCGCGGCAGCGTGCCCCAATCGCGGCTGTCATCGGAGATCGCGCGGTTGTCGCCCATCATGAAGTAGCGCCCGGCGGGGATCCGGACCGGCCCGAAGTTGGTGGGCGCGGCGGCCTGGGTCAGGTACGGCTCGTTCAGGATGTGACACCCGACGTTCGGTTTGGCACAGATCTCGACGTGGCCGTTACGCCCCTCCACCGTCTCACCCGGCAGCCCGACGATGCGCTTGATGAAGTAGACGCTGGCCTCCGTGCTGGCGCCCGCGATCGCCTGGTCTCCGGTGCCGGGCGGGTGAAACACGATGATGTCGCCCCTGCGCGGGTCGTGGAAGCGGTAGATGAAGCGGTTCACGAGCACCCGATCGCCGCTCTGCAGGGTTGGCTCCATCGACGCCGACGGGATCCGGTAGGGCTTGACGATCCAGCCGTTGGTGACGTACCAGAGGCCGAGCGCGGCGGCCAGGATCAGCACCAGCTCCAGCACCGGGTTCATCTGCCGCTTGTGGGGCGGCTGCGCGGGCGGCGCCTGCTCCGGCTGCGGCAGCGGGAACGTCTCGGTGGCGGCGGGTGGCGTCTCGGAGGCCGGCTGCGTCACCTCCGCCGGCACGCGATCAAGCGGCGCGCCGCCCGCCGCGGGATCGGGTTCGGCTGGGTTCATCGGCTGTTAGCGGGACTTTTCGCGAACGCGTGCGGCCTTGCCGACCTTGTCACGCAGGTAGTAGAGCTTCGCGCGGCTGACATCACCGATGCTGGCCACGTCGATCTTCTCGATCCGAGGCGAGTGCACAGGGAACGTCCGCTCCACGAACACTTCGTTGAACGACTTCTTGCGGACGGTGAACGTCTCACGGACGCCCTCACCCTGCCGCTTGATGCAGATGCCCTCGAACACCTGGACGCGGCTGCGGGTGCCCTCGATCACCTTGAAATGCACGCGGACGGTGTCGCCGGCCTTGAACTGGGGCACCTCGCGGCGCTGGCGGTTCTCGATGTCCTGGATCACGGTCACGGCAGGTCGTCCTCGTCGTCGGAAGCCGAGGAATGGTACCAGCGATGCCGTGGACCGGCGTTCAGCCGGAGCGCTCCTGTGAGCGCCGTCTCCGCCACGCCTCGATCTCGCCGTGGTGGCCGGAGAGAAGCACCTCGGGCACCGTCCAGCCGCGGAACTCCTCGGGCCGCGTGTAGTGGGGGTACTCGAGGCCGCCGTCCAGCTCCGGGGAGAAGGACTCCACCAGGTGGCTCTGCTCCTTGCCGAGCGCGCCCGGCAGCTTGCGGCAGACGGCGTCGACCACCGCCATCGCCGGGATCTCGCCGCCGGAGAGCACGTAGCGGCCGATCGAGATCTCGTCGTTCGCCAGGTGCTCGTGCACGCGCTGGTCGAAGCCCTCGTAGCGGCCGCACAGCAGCGTCAGCCGCTCCGACGACGACAGCTCGCCGGCCACGGCGTCGGTGAAGTCGCGCCCGACCGGCGTCAGCACCGCTACCCGGCGGTCGCGCAGCACCTGGTCGATCGCCGCGCCGTACGTGCTCTCGAGCGCTGCGCAGACCACGTCGACGCGGATCAGCATGCCGGCGCCGCCGCCGTAGGGTGCGTCGTCGACCTGGCGGTAGCCGCCCAGCGCGTGGTCGCGCAGGTCGAGCACGCGCAGCCGCAGCCGCCCGGCCTCGGTCGCGTTTCGCAGCGGCCGCGTCTCGGCCAGCCAGGCGAAGGCCTCGGGGAACAGGGTGAAGACGTCGATCTCGAGCATCACACGAAGCCCTCGACGACCTCGAGGCTGCGGCCGGCGACGTCGACCGCGACCACGACGTCGGTCACGAACGGGATCATCTCGCCGGAGTCGAGCTCGAGCACGTCGTTGGCCGGGTACTCGTGCACCCGGCGCACGGCGCCCAGGCGGCGGCCGCCGCAGAGCACGGTGCAGCCGACCAGGTCGACGTGGAAGAACTCGTCCTGCGCGGTGGCCGGCAGGGCGTCGGCGGCCACGGTCACGTCCGCGCCGCGCAGCTCCTCCGCCTGCTCGCGGGTGGCGGCGATGTCGAACCGCACCAGCGGCCGCTCGGCCGTGCCCTTGCGGCCCACGATCACCGCGTCGCGGTCGCCCAGCCGCACCGGCGTGCCCGGCTCCAGCGGCACCACGCCGCCGTGGCCGACCAGGTGCACGAAGCCGTCCAGGCCGTGGCCCCTGCCCACGGCGCCGATCACGACCCGGGGCGGGCGCCAGCTGGGGTCAGGCAGCGATCTCGACATGCACGCGCCGCCCGGCCCGCACCGCGCTGGCCTTGACGACCGTGCGCAGCGCACGCGCGATGCGGCCCTGCTTGCCGATCACCTTGCCGACGTCGTCGGGAGCGACGTGCAGCTCGAGCACCAGCTCCCCGTCCTCACGCTCCAGCCGCTCGACGCGCACCTGGTCGGGGTCGTCGACCAGCTCGCGGGCCAGGTAGGTGAGGATCTCCTCCAACCGGTCAGGCTCCGGCGGCGGTGGCGTTGCCCGCGATCTTGAGCAGCTTGGCGACCTGCTCGGTGGGCTGGGCGCCGTTGGCGATCCATGCGTTGGCGCGATCGGTGTCGATCTCGATCAGCGACGGATCAATCTGCGGGTTGTAGCGGCCGATCGTCTCGAGGGTCTTGCCGTCGCGCGGCTCGCGCGAGTCGGCGACGACCACCCGGTAGATCGGATTCTTCTTGTTGCCATGACGTGCGAGGCGGATCTTGACCACCCGTTACCTCCGTTGCATTCCGGGAAACTGCGGCATCTTACCCTTGCCGACCTGCTTCATCATCTTCTGAACCTGCTTGAACTGTGCCAGAAGTTGGTTCACGGTCTGGACGCTTGTGCCGCTGCCGGCCGCGATCCGGCGCCGGCGGGAGCCGGTGATGAGGCGGTGGTTGCGCCGCTCGGCGGGGGTCATCGAGAGGATGATCGCCTCGATCCGGTCGATCTGCCGCTCGTCCACCTTCATGTTCTTGACCTGCCGGCCGACGCCCGGGATCATGCCCAGCAGGCCGGCCATGCCCTGGCCCTGGGTCATCTTGCGCACCTGCCGCAGCTGGCCGAGGAAGTCCTCGAGCGTGAAGTCGGCCTTGCGCAGCTTGGCCTCCATCTCGCGCGCCTCGTCCTCGTCGAACTGGTCCTGGGCGCGCTCGATCAGGGACATCACGTCGCCCATGCCGAGGATCCGCGAGGCCATCCGATCGGGGTGGAACTCCTCCAGCTGGTCGAGCCTCTCCCCGACCGAGACGAACTTGATCGGCTTGCCGGTGACCGCGCGTACGGCCAGCGCGGCACCGCCGCGGGCGTCGCCGTCGAGCTTGGTCAGGATCACTCCGTCGTAGTCGACCGCCTCCGAGAAGGCCTCGGCGGTGGTGACGGCGTCCTGGCCGCTCATCGAGTCGAGCACCAGGAGCACGTTGTGCGGCTTGACGGCCTTCTTGATGCGCACCAGCTCGTCCATCATCTGGTCGTCGATATGCAGGCGGCCGGCGGTGTCGACGATCACGACGTCACGCCCCTGCGCCTTGGCCTGCTCGATGCCCCAGGCGGCCGTTTCGACCGGGTCGGCCGTGCCCCGCTCGAACACGGGCACCAGCAGCGACTTGCCGAGCGTCTGCAGCTGCTGGATGGCCGCGGGCCGGTGGACGTCGCAGGCGACCAGCGCGGGCGAGCGCTTCTGCTTGGCCAGGAGGCGGGCCACCTTGCCGGAGGCGGTGGTCTTGCCGGATCCCTGCAGGCCGGCCATCAGGATCACGGTGGGCGGGCGGTTCGAGAACGAGAGCTTGGTGCCGGCCTCGCCCATCAGGCTGGTCAGCTCCTCGTGCACGATCTTCACGACCTGCTGGCCGGGGGTGAGACTGTCCATCACCTCGGCGCCCATGGCCCGCTCCCGGACGCGGGCGACGAATTCCTTGACGACGCCGAAGTTGACGTCGGCCTCGAGCAGCGCCAGGCGGATCTCGCGCATGGCCGTATTGATGTCGTCCTCGGACAGGCGGCCCTTGCCCTTGAGGCCGTCAAGGGTGGCGCCGAGCCGATCGGAAAGCGAGTCGAACATGTGCTTGCAGGGTAGTCCCTGGTGAAGTCCTGGGGCGGAGCACGCACACGGCGGTATTGACGGCGCCGGCACGGCTTCGTCACCACCTGTGACGCCCGCGCGCGCCCGGGTTGGTGTCAAACACCGCATCGGCCCCCGTTGGGGCTTCGGCACAGAGCCGTCACGCCTGTCACGGCCGCCGTGACAGGCACCTGGCAAACAGAGCCAGATCGCTCCCGGGAGGTGTTTGACTACGACCCGGCCCGCGACGAGGGGTTGCCGCAGAGCCGGCACACCTCGTGACACGGGGGTCACATCTGCGAGCGGCGTTTCAGTCGCCCGAGAACAGCGCGCGTGCGAACGTCTCGGGGTCGAACGGGCGGAGGTCCTCGAGCCCCTCGCCCACTCCGATCAGCTTCACCGGGATCCCCAGCTCGTGCGCGATCGCCAGCGCGATCCCGCCCTTGGCGGTGCCGTCCAGCTTGGTCAGCACGATCCCCGTCACCTCTACGGCCTGCGAGAACAGCCGCGCCTGCTGCAGCCCGTTCTGGCCGGTCGTGGCGTCGATCGTGAGCAGCACCTCGTGCGGCGCCCCGGGCTCGCGCTGGCCGATCACCCGGTGGATCTTCCGCAGCTCTTCCATCAGGTGATCCTGCGTGTGCAGCCGCCCGGCCGTGTCCACGATCACCACGTCGCGCTCGCGCGACTGCGCCGCGGCCACCGAGTCGAACGCCACCGCCGCCGGGTCCGCTCCCGACTGCGACGACACGAAGTCGGCGCCGGCCCGCTCCGCCCAGGCCTCCAGCTGCTCGCCCGCCGCCGCCCGGAACGTGTCCGCAGCGCCGATCACGCACGACATCCCGGCCTCCCGCAGGTGGTAGGCGATCTTGCCGATCGACGTGGTCTTGCCGGTGCCGTTCACGCCCGTCATCAGGATCACCGCCGGCCGGTTGCGCACATCGATGCGCGGGTCGCCGACCGGGCGCATCAGCTCCGCCACGATCGCGGCCAGCCTGTCGCCCAGCTCCTCCGCGCTGCGCAGGCCGCCGGCGTCCGCCTCGCCTTCGAGCCGCTCGATCACCTCGACCGTCGCCGCCACGCCGCAGTCCGCGTAGATCAGCGCCTCCTCCAGCCGCTCCCACACGTCCGCGTCGGCCGGGTCGAACATCACGGCCGTCAGCTGCTGCGTCATCGCCTTGCGGCTCTTGGAGAGGCTCTCGCGCATCCGCGAGAACAGCCCGCGGCGCTCCTCCTCATCCGCCTCGGTCGCCACGGAGGCGTCGCGGCCGGTGTCGAACATCTGCTCCCAGGTCGTCGGCATCGCGCTGCATCGTAGAGTGCCCGGGTGACCACGGTCGCCATCGATCAGCTACGGGACGCGCTGACGGCACGCGCCGCCGAGCTCGGCTTCGCCCCACCGCGCGCCGAGCGCCTGGCCGACCACTTCCTGGACGCCGAGATGCGCGGCGCCCGCGGCCACGGGGCCGAGCGGATGCGCTGGCTGCACGGCCTCGGCGACCTGCGGCCAGAGGCCGCCCCGCTGCTGCAAGAGCGCAGCGACGGCCTGGCCCGCTACGACGGCGACGGCGCCCTCGGCTACCTGGCGCTGGCCGAGGTGCTGGCCGACGAGCTGGCCGCCCCTCCGCGGGGAGCGCGGCTGATCGCCGTCGGCGACTGTTTCCCCACCGGCCGGCTCGGCTACTACGCCGAGCTGGGCGCCGACGCCGGCCTGCTGACGCTTGTGACGGCCACCTCCACCCCACGCATCGTGCATCCCGAGGGCGGCCCGCCGCTGCTCGGCACGAACCCGCTCTGCCTGGGCCTGCCCGGCCGCCCGCTCACGGTGATCGACGTCTCGATGGGCGCCGTCACCTACGGCGCCGTGCTGAAGACGGCCGCCACCGGCGGCGAGCTCGCGCCCGGCGCCGCCCTCCTCCCCGACGGCACCGTCACCCGCGATCCCGCGGACGTGATCGCCAGCCGCGCCGGCATCGCACCGTTCGGCGCCGATCAGTCGTACAAGGGCTTCGCGCTGGCGCTGCTGGTCGAGACGCTCTGCGCCGCCTTGGCCGGTCTCGAGGGCCATTCCGCAGCCGTGCTGCTCGCGCGGCCCGCGGCCGACCCCATGCCGGGCCTGCTCTCCGGGCTGGAAGGCCGTCACGTGCCCGGAGAGGGCAGCCTCGAGCGGCTGCGTGCGTCTCGCGCCGCCGGCACCGTCGATCTGCCCGACGACCTGTGGGCGTGGCTTCAGCCGGACGGCTGATCCGGCCGCACCAGCTCCATCAGCAGGCCGTCGTGGAAGCTGCCGTCGCGGCCCCGCTCGTAGCGCCGCATCACGCCCACCGTCCGGAACCCCGCCGCCGCGTAGCAGCGGATCGCCGGCTCGTTGTCGGCGGCCGGATCGATCGTCAGCCGGTGATGGCCGCGCTCCTCGAACAGGTGCGCCGCGACCAGCAGCAGCGCCTCGCGGCCGTAGCCCTGGCCGCGCGCGCTCTCCGCAAGGAACATGTCGACGCCGGCGTGCCGGTAGTCGGGGTCGGTCTCCTCGTGGTACTGGATCAGCCCTGCGACCTCGCCGTCCAGCTCCACGACCAGCGCGGTCACGTCATGGTCGCCGGCGAGCTTCGCACGCAGATCGGCCTCGGATACCTCGCCCCACCGCCGCCAGATCTCCGGCTCGGCCGCGATCTCGGCCAGCCTGGCCACGTCCGGCTCCTGCAGCGACCGCACCACCAGCCGCGGGCCGCGCAGGATCACGCCGTCTCGAGCGCCGCCCGGTGCAGCTCCAAGTCGTCCGGCATCCGCCGAGACAGCACCTGCGACTCCCCGTCGCCGGCCATGCTCACGCCGTACAGCACGTCAGCCACCTCCATCGTGCGCCGCTGGTGCGTGATCACGATGAACTGCGCCTTCTCCTGGTAGGTGCGCAGCAGCGTCAGGAAGCGATCGATGTTCGCGTCATCGAGCGCCGCCTCCACCTCGTCCAGCAGGTAGAACGGCGACGGCTTGGTGAGCAGCAGCGAGAACAGGAACGCGATCGCGGTCAGCGACTTCTCGCCGCCCGACAGCAGCGAGAGCGACTCGATCCGCTTTCCGGCCGGCCGCACGCTCAGCTCGATGCCCGGCTCGGCCTCGGGCGGCGGCTCGTCCCCGGCCTCCTCCCCCTCGACCGGCGCCGGCGGCGGCTCCGACTCGGTCAGGCGCAGCCGTCCCCGCCCACCCGGGAACAGCGTCTCGATCACCTCGGCGAAGTTCCGCGCCACCGCGTCGAAGGTGGCGGCGAAGCGCTCGTCGATCGTGCGCGTCAGGTCACGGATCAGCGCCCGCAGCTCCTTCAGCGAGCGCTCCAGGTCGTCGCACTGGGCGGTGAGATCCTCGGCCCGCTGCTTCTCCTGCTCGTACTCCTCCTGGGCGAGCGGGTTGACCGCGCCGAGGCTCTCGCGCCTGCGCTCCAGCCGCTCCAACCGCGCCGCCTGCGCGGCCGCCTCATCCACCTCCAGCGGCCGCTCGGCGTCGACCAACTCGATCCCGTGCTCGGCCGCCAGCTGATCGCGGCGCCGGTCGATCTCGGCCACGCGCTCGTCGCAGCGCGCCAGCGCGATCTCGATCTCGGTGACGGCGCCGGTCGCCTCCCGCGCCCGCACGTCCACCGCGGCCTGCTCGCTGCCGCACGCCTGCAGCTCGGTCGCCAGCGCACCGGCCCGCTGCTCGATCGCATCGATCCCCGCGCGCGCCGGCGCGGCCAGCGCCAGCACCCGCTGGGCGCAGCCCTGCAGCGCCTCGATCACGCGCTGGCCGAGCGGCGCGATGGCCTCGGCCTGCGCCGCGCCCTGCTCGAGCCGGTCGGCCTGCAGCAGCCGCCGCTCGGCGTCGGCGCGGGCGCGCTCCGCGTCGGCCCGGTATCGCTCCACCCGCTCGTGGATGGCCGCCAGCCGTGCCGCCGACGCGGCCGCCTGCTCGGCCAACCTGCGGCGGGCCGCGTCCAGCGATGCGTGCCGCTCGTCCGCCTCCGTGGCGGCCGCGCGCCGGTCCGCCACGACCGCCTCGAAGCCCTTGCTGGAGGCACGCAGCTCGGCCAGCCTGGCCGCTTCCGACTCGAGGT